>NZ_JABAEE010000170.1:0-2063 GCF_023701885.1 Pseudomonas sp. CG7
CCTGGAGCTGTGCGCCCCGCACAGGTTGCTCCCGAGGCTATGCTGACGCTTGAGACACACCCCACATCCCCTGTGCGAGCGGGCGTGCTCGCGAAGACGGCGTGTCAGCAACCTTCAATGTGGCTGAACCACCCCTTTCGCGAGCAAGCCCGCTCCCACAGGGGATGTGTGTGTGGCATTTACTTACCCACCAGGCTTTGAGACGTCTCGCCATACTTGCCCAGTAACATGAGCGTCACCCCGTTGGTCCAGCCAAAGCCATCCTGCAATTCATACTCGCCGCCTCCCCCACCATCGCCGCGTCCGGACAGGTCGTACTTTTCCACCAGCTTGTTTTCCTTGCCGTAGAGGTTCTCGACTTGCTGCAAGAAACGACTGCCGATCTGTTGCGCCAGCGCGGTGTGCTGGTAGCGCTCCAGCCCTTCCACCGCGACCCATTGCAGCGGTGCCCAGCCATTGGGTTCGTCCCATTGCTGGCCATTGCTGACCTGGGTGGTGGCGACACCTCCAGGGCGCAACAGGCCGTCACGCACCGCATCGGCGGTGCGATTGGCATGCTCGACAGAGGCCAGGCCCGTGTACAGCGGGAACAGCGTCGCGGCCGTGAGCCCTTGGCGTTGCTGGTTGCGTTGCCAGTCATAGTCCACGTAGAAGCCTTTATCGGTATTCCATAGATATTTCTCGATGGCCCGCTGGCGCAGTTCGGCGCGCCGGCCATAAGCCTGGACACAGGCCATGTTTTGCACCGTCTCGCAGGCTTTGGCGATGGTGTGCTCCAGATGATAGATCAGGCTATTGAGGTCCACGGGCACGATGGCCGTGGTGCGAATGCTCGCCAGGTTCTGGCCGTCGTCCAACCAGCGCGAACTGAAGTCCCAGCCGCTTTCGGCACCGGCGCGCAGATCACGCCAAACCTCCTCCTTGGGCCGCTCCGGCACCTGTTCGGCGGTGCTGACGTCTTGCAACCAGGACTCCTGTCGAGGCGTCGGGCTGGCATCCCAGTAGCGGTTGAGCACACTGCCATCGGCGAGCTTGACCACATGTCGGGCAGCGTCACCGGGCTTGAGCGCCTGGGCGCCCTCCATCCAATAGGCATACTCCTTCTGCAACTGCGGCAGGTATCGCCCATAGGCCTGGTCGCCTTCGATGCGCGCCTGCAACTCCACCATGTAGGCAAAGAATGGCGGCTGCGACCGGCTCAGGTAGTAGGTGCGATTGCCGTTGGGGATGTGACCGTAGGTGTCGATCATGTAGGCGAAGTTATCGGTCATCTGGCGGACCTGGGCTTTATCGCCGCTTTGCTCAAGCCCGAGCATGGTGAAATACGAATCCCAGTAGTACATCTCGCGAAAGCGTCCGCCGGGCACCACATACGGCTGCGGCAATGGCAACAGACTACTGTAGGCCGGCACCTGGCTGTAGGAGCGGCTCAGCACCGGCCAGAGGTGGTCGATGTGTTCCTTGATCGGAGCGCCGGGCCTGGGGGCTGGACTTTCGGCTGCGCCGGACTCGATGAAGTTGTCTTTCACGAAGGCCTTGATATCGAAGCCGTCGCGGCCCCGTTGGGCCAGGTAATCGGCGCGGATCCAGGCCGGATCACGGTTGGGCAATGCATCCACGAAATGCTTCTGGTCGGTGAATACCTGCCCACGCTGCACCGCTTCAAAAAGCTCGGGGTAGGCTTGGTCGGGGGGGAGATTGGCTCGTCCCTGGGCGTCGGCGTAGCTCCAGGTGGCGGGCGGTTGGCTTGAACAGGCCGCGCACAGAAGCGCGGCAAAAGAGAGGCCGGTAAGGGCAATAGGTCGCATCAGAGGGTCCATCCTGTTTTTCATTCCTGACAAACCAGTGACCTGTCGAAATGGACCTGGGTTCAGTCAATGATGCAATGCCAGGCGACGCCCCGACCCCACTGGTCAGTCCAATTTGTTTTTTTTATTAATTGGTCTTGCCAATATTTTTTTCGGCCTGTAGTTTCGGGCCAAGGTCATTGGTGCAGGTCACCGCTCACCTACAACAAAAAAGCGAGCCCGGTCCCGGCAACCGCTGACTCTTATACCCATCTC
>NZ_JABAEE010000171.1:0-1950 GCF_023701885.1 Pseudomonas sp. CG7
GTTGTAGCTCTTCAGCAGGGCTGTCTGCGCGCCGCTGCTTTTCGTTGGCGGGGCTGCTCCGCACTGACAGCCATATCCCCCCCCCCGCCACAAAGGCGCTCTTCAGTCCAGGTCGCCCATGACCCGCCCGGCAAGCCCGACCACCCGCCGATGCCCGGCCAGTTCGACGAGCTCCACCTCCCGGCTCTGGCCCGGGTCGAAGCGCACCGCGGTGCCGGCCGGGATGTTCAGGCGCATGCCACGGCTGGCAGCGCGGTCGAAGGCCAGGGCGTCATTGGTCTCGAAAAAGTGATAGTGCGAGCCGACCTGGATCGGCCGGTCGCCGCTGTTGGCGACGTTCAGCGTGAGCGTGCGACGGCCGACGTTGAGTTCGATGTCGCCGGGCTGGACCTGGTATTGCCCGGGAATCATTGCGGTTGCCCCAAAATCTTGTAGTAGATGGCGGTCGGGGTGTAGGTCCCGTCCGGGCTCTGGCAGTAGTCGGGCAGTTCGCCGACGCGGGTGTAGCCCATGGCGCGGTAGAACGCCTCGGCCTCGGAGCCGGCCTCGGTGTCGAGGTACAACAGGCCGCGCTTGTGCTGGCGGGCACCGAGTTCAAGGGCGCTCATCAATTGCTGGCCCAGCCCCCGGCGGCGCGCCTCGCCGCGCACCAGCAGCTTTTGCACCTCGGCGCGGTTGCGGCCGTTGGGCTTCTGGCACAGGGCAAGCTGGACGCTGGCCTGCACCTGTTCATCCTTGACCACCACCCACAGCAACAGATGACCTTGGTTGAGGCTGGTCTGGACCTCGTCGAAATAGGCACGGGCCTGGACGGCGTCGAGATCAGCCATGAACCCCACGCTGGCGCCGTAGCCGACGGCGTCGAGCAACAGATCGATCAGGCCCTGGCGATAATGGGCAAAGCTTTCAGCATGGACTCGACGCAACTGGGCGGCGTTCATCGGTATCACTCCTTGTCGATGGCGGGCGGTGGCGCCCCGGGGTTGAGGACCAACTGCATGAACGTCAGGTCCAGCCAACGGCCGAACTTGGTGCCCACCTGGGGCATCTGCCCGGTGGTGACGAAACCGATCCGCTCATGCAGGCGAATCGAGGCCGCGTTGCCGCTTTCGATGGCGGCCACCATGACGTGCTTGTCGCAGGCCCTGGCGCGTTCGATCAGTGCGCTCATCAGCAGCGGGCCAAGGCCCTTGCCACGCTGGTCGCGGCAGACGTACACCGAATGCTCCACCGTATGGCGGAAACCATCGAACGGCCGCCAGTCGCCGAAGGAAGCGTAGCCGAGCACGTTGTCCTCGGCGTCGACGGCCACCAACACCGGGTAACCCTGGGTTTGTCGG
Source organism: Pseudomonas sp. CG7 (assembly GCF_023701885.1). Taxonomy (NCBI): domain Bacteria; kingdom Pseudomonadati; phylum Pseudomonadota; class Gammaproteobacteria; order Pseudomonadales; family Pseudomonadaceae; genus Pseudomonas; species Pseudomonas sp. CG7. Next base: position 1,341 of record NZ_JABAEE010000171.1, read on the forward strand.
GCGCTGAACCAGGCCTGGCGATTGCCCAGGTCCACGGGCTGTTCGTTCCAGATCGCCGTGGTGTTGAGCACGGCGTCGTTGTAGATGTCGCGGATCGCCGGCAAGTCGGCGGGTTGGGCGTCACGAACATGGGCAGTCATGGCGTGGCCTCAGGCGATGGGCTGGTGGACGGTGACCAGTTTGGTGCCGTCGGGAAACGTCGCTTCGACCTGAATCTCCGGGATCATCTCCGGGATACCTTCCATCACCTGCTCGCGACTCAGCAGCGTGGTGCCGTAATGCATCAGCTCGGCCACGGTCTGGCCGTCGCGGGCGCCTTCCAGCAGCGCGGCGGAAATGTAGGCCATGGCTTCCGGGTAGTTGAGCTTCAAGCCTCGGGCCAACCGCCGTTCGGCGACGAGGCCGGCGGTGAAGATCAGCATCTTGTCTTTTTCGCGTGGGGTCAGGTCCATGTGCAGTCCATAAGGGGCAGATAATTTTTTTCGCAGTAAACACCGATCCCTTGTGGGAGCGAGCTTGCTCGCGATAGCAATCGAACATTCAACATAACCGTTGGCTGATACCTCTCTCAAATACACATCTGACGCAGCCGAAGAATAGGAAAATGTAG
>NZ_JABAEE010000172.1:0-1749 GCF_023701885.1 Pseudomonas sp. CG7
CCCCGCACGCGCCCTGTGGCTCCGGAGGTTGCCCCGGGGGGGCCGCGAAGCGGCCCCAAGATCTTGCGGTCGCTGCGCAACCGAGCGGGAGCAAGCTCCCTCGCCACAGGGATCGTCGGCACAAGTTCCTTTACCGATCGGCATTGCACCTAAGCCCATATTCATTCAGTTTTCGAGAGCCCCCACATGTTCGTACGCATTTCCTCCCTCGCCCTCGCCGCCCTGCTGGTCAGCGGCTGTGCCAACAACTCGCCGGTCCTGGGCAACAAGAACATCAGCTACGGCGATACCAAGGCCGTGGAAACCGTGACCAACGAGTTCGGCTCCACCGACCTGCAAATGATCGCCGAGTCCATGACCCGCTCCCTGGCCCAGTCCGGCATCCTGCAGGGTCGCCCGGTTGTCCAGGTCTATGACGTGAAGAACAAGACCAGCGAATACATCGACACCCGCGAAATCACCACCAGCATCAAGACCCAGTTGATGAAGACCGGCGCGGCCCGTTTCGCCAGCGACAACACCGCCATGGAAAGCCAGGTCGACCAGCTCAAGCTGCAGAACCAGAGCGGCCTCTACAAGAAAAGCACCGTGGCCAAGACCGGCTACATGATCGCTGCCAAGTACCGCCTCGAGGGCTCCATCAGCTCGATCGTCAAGCGCAGCAGCGACTACAAGGACGTCTTCTACAAATTCAGCCTGCAATTGATCGACGTCGAGAGCGGTCTGGCCGAGTGGATGGACGAAAAAGAAATCCGCAAGACCACGGAGCGCTAAGCCATGCGCACATGGATAGGCATCATGGCCCTGGCCTGCGCATTCAGTGCCCAGGCGGCCCCAAAAGTCGCGGTAACCGACCTGGCGTACCAGGAACGGGTGGAGGAATACATCCACACCGTTTCGGCGCAGAGCAACTTCCAGGCGAACCCCTACAGCGCCAGCGCTTCCTCGAGCTACGACGAGATGGAAGCCACCAGCAGCTACATCGAGCAGGGCGAACTGCGCAAGTTCACCGGCGACATCAAGGGCGAGATCCTGCGCAGCGGCATGTTCCAGCTGACCCAGGGCACGCCCCACACGGCGGCATCCAGTGGCGACGTGTATGACGTGATCAAGCGCATCAAGGCCGGCAACTTCAAGGGTGCCGACTACGTGCTGTTCGGCACCGTGTCGGACATCGATTTCACCCGCGACATCAACGAGCTGGCCCATACCGACAGCTACTCGGCTGTGCTGGCGTTGACCCTGGTGGCGGACTTCAGCCTGATCAACACCAAGACCTACGAGATCACCTCGGCCTTCACGGCCATGGGTGAAGGCCAGGACACCAAGTTGCTGAACCACCGGGACGCACGCATCAGCCTCAACCGCCCGCGGGTGGTACGCGAAGTGTCCAAGGCCCTGGGTGAAGACGTGGCGCGGCAACTGAGCGAACAACTCGGCGGCCCGAGCTACGAGCAACCTGGCGAGCCGGTGCCGCGCAACAACCTGCCCCGGGACACGGCGCCGGTGATCTTGCGCTGAGGCATACCGTCGGGTAGCTGTTTAGCGGCTCTTGTGGCGAGCTAGCTGTTTTGGCTTCTGTGATGAGCTGAATGCTTTTGTGGCGAGGGAGTCCCCGCCGCGTCGCCGACGCTGCGCTGTCGCGCAGCAAACAAGTGCTCGGCTTAAGATTGGGTGCGCGCGGGGAAAGAGGCCGTAGCTATCACTGGTGTGTCCGCACCCGCGAGGGAGAGTGGCCGGCACGGTATC
>NZ_JABAEE010000173.1:0-1601 GCF_023701885.1 Pseudomonas sp. CG7
AAGCAGCGCCCTGGTGGACTTCCTCACGCCCCAAGGACGGCTGCGGGCGGTGTTGCGCGGAGCGCGGGGCAAGGCCGGGACGCTGGCGCGGCCGTTCGTGCCGCTGGAAGTCGAGTTCCGCGGCAGGGGCGAGCTGAAAAATGTCGGGCGCATGGAAAGCAACGGTGTCGCGGCCTGGCTCAACGGCGAGGCGTTGTTCAGTGGTTTGTACCTCAATGAACTGCTGATCCGCCTGTTGCCCGCCGAAGATCCCCATCCGGCGGTCTTCGACCACTACACCGCCACACTGCTGGCCCTGGCTGAAGGCCGGCCACTGGAGCCGCTGCTGCGCTCGTTCGAGTGGCGGCTGCTGGATGACCTGGGTTATGGCTTTGCGCTGAACACCGACCTGCACGGCGAGCCCATCGCGGCTGATGGTCTGTACCGCTTGCAAGTGGACGCCGGCCTGGAGCGGGTCTACCTGCTGCATCCAGGGCTGTTCAACGGGGCCGAACTGCTGGCCATGGCCGACGCCGACTGGCGTGCGCCGGGTGCCTTGTCGGCGGCCAAGCGGCTGATGCGCCAGGCCCTGGCCGTGCATCTGGGGGGTCGGCCACTGGTGAGTCGCGAGCTGTTTCGCAAGCCCTGATCAACCCGTATGCTGTGGGCCGACTATTTGTTCTTTCAGGAGCCTTTTCGTGAGCACCAGCAATCGCATTCTTCTCGGCGTGAACATCGACCATGTCGCCACCCTGCGCCAGGCCCGTGGTACGCGCTACCCGGATCCGGTCAAGGCCGCACTGGACGCGGAAGAAGCGGGGGCCGACGGCATCACCGTGCACCTGCGTGAAGACCGTCGCCACATCCAGGAGCGCGACGTGCTGCTGCTCAAGGACGTACTGCAAACCCGCATGAACTTCGAAATGGGCGTGACCGAGGAAATGATGGCGTTCGCCGAGCGCATCCGCCCGGCGCACATCTGCCTGGTGCCGGAGACGCGCCAGGAACTGACCACCGAAGGCGGCCTCGATGTAGCGGGCCAGGAATCGCGGATCAGCCTGGCGGTGGAGCGCCTGTCGAAGATCGGTGCCGAGGTCTCGCTGTTCATCGATGCCGACGAACGGCAAATCGAGGCAGCCAAGCGTGTCGGCGCCCCCGCCATCGAACTGCACACTGGCCGGTACGCCGACGCCGAGACCCCCACGGACGTGGCCGATGAGCTGCAACGGGTCGCCGATGGCGTCGCCTTTGGCCTGGCCCAAGGCTTGATCGTCAACGCCGGCCATGGCTTGCACTACCACAACGTCGAAGCCGTCGCGGCCATCAAGGGCATCAACGAGCTGAACATCGGCCATGCACTGGTGGCCCATGCCTTGTTCGTCGGGTTCAAGTCGGCTGTGGCGGAAATGAAAGCCTTGATCCTGGCTGCCGCCAAGTCCTGACCGCAATCACAAAACCTAATGTGGCTGCTCACTTAAGGCTTACCTGATCCATTGTGGCGAGGGAGCTTGCTCCCGCTCGGTTGCGTAGCAACCGCAAAATCTTGGGGCCGCTTCGCAGCCCAGCGGGAGCAAGCTCCCTCGCCACCGGGCCATCACCGGAGCCCGAGGGTGTAGACCGGA
>NZ_JABAEE010000174.1:0-1678 GCF_023701885.1 Pseudomonas sp. CG7
CCCCCCCCCCCCCCCCCTGTTTTGTTCCACGCCCGTGTCGCCCGCCGCTACTTCTGCCTGTCTCGTGGGCTCGGAGAGGGGTATAAGAGACAGGTTCCGGCCAGACCATCGGCAAGATCCGCAGCACCCCTGGGGCTGTTCATACCCGAAACAGCGACGGGATACCCGCCCACATCCCTGGGGGTTCGACCATAATAATTAGCTCCAACGGAGCATATGACTGTCAGGGATAACCGCATGACGACCGCTACCTGCAACGAGGCAGTGACTGCCCAGCCGACCAACTCGGCCACTCGCGTGGCGACCGCGAGTTTCATCGGCACCGCCATCGAGTTCTACGATTTCTACGTCTACGCCACGGCTGCGGCCCTGGTGATCGGGCCAGTGTTCTTTCCGCAAACCTCAGGCACGGCACAGATGCTGTCGTCCTTCCTGACGTTCGGCATCGCCTTCCTCGCCCGTCCGCTGGGTTCGGCGCTGTTCGGCCATTTCGGCGACCGGATCGGGCGCAAGTCCACACTGGTGGCGTCCCTGTTGTTGATGGGCGTGTGCACCACGCTCATCGGCGTGTTGCCCGGCTATGCCAGTATTGGCGCCTGGGCGCCGATCCTGTTGTGCGTGCTGCGTTTTGGCCAAGGCCTGGGGTTGGGTGGCGAATGGGGCGGCGCGGCTCTGCTTGCCCCCGAGAACGCTCCTAAAGGCAAGCGTGCCTGGTTCGGCATGTTCCCCCAACTGGGGCCCTCCCTCGGTTTCCTGGCGGCCAACGGCTTGTTCCTGACCCTGGCCATGAGCCTGGACGACGAGCAATTCCGCTCCTCGGGCTGGCGAATTCCGTTCCTGCTCAGCGCCGTGCTGGTGATCGTCGGTCTCTACGTGCGCCTCAAGCTCCACGAACCCCCGGTGGTCGCCAATGCCGTGGCCCGCCAGGAGCGAGGCAAGGTGCCGCTGGTCGAGCTGTTCAGCCAGTACTGGGCGCCAACGTTGCTGGGCGCGGCGGCGATGGTGGTGTGTTACGCGCTGTTCTACATCTCGACGGTATTCTCCCTGAGCTACGGCGTGTCCACCCTCGGCTACAGTCGCGAAACATTCCTGGGCCTGTTGTGCTTTGCCGTGCTGTTCATGGCCGCTGCGACCCCGTTGTCCGCCTGGGCCAGCGACCGCTACGGCCGCAAACCGATCCTGATCATTGGCGGCCTGCTGGCGATTGCCTCGGGCTTCCTCATGGAACCCTTGCTGACCCACGGTTCCACGGGCGGCGTGGCGTTGTTCCTGTGCATCGAGCTGTTCCTGATGGGGGTGACCTTCGCCCCCATGGGTGCCTTGCTGCCGGAACTGTTTCCGACTCATGTGCGCTACACCGGCGCCTCGGCGGCCTACAACCTGGGCGGCATCGTCGGTGCCTCGGCCGCGCCATTTTTCGCCCAGAAACTGGTGGCGATGGGCGGCTTGAGTTATGTCGGGGGCTATGTTTCAGCGGCCGCGCTGCTCAGCGTCATCGCGGTGTTGTGCTTGAAGGAAACTCGCCATAACGACTTGAATCGGGTCGCCTAGGCCGGGCCCGTGGCGAGGCTCCGCGCCTCGCCACGCCAACCTGTCGCCAGCCTGAACGGCCACCAATGAAATAACCGTTAACAATCCCCCACCATTGAAACCACCCCCCACCTGCCCCATCTAAGAC
>NZ_JABAEE010000175.1:0-1661 GCF_023701885.1 Pseudomonas sp. CG7
CCCCCGGTGTCAGGCTAGTTGTCGCCTCTCCAAATTCCTAAAAGCATTTCGGGGGCGGCAAGAGTATGGTCATGCCTTTCTATTCACCTGAACGTAAAGCCGCGTTGCTGAAAATGATGCTTCCGCCCCTTAGTCTCTCTGCAAAAGAGGTCGCGCGTCGTGAGGGTTGCAGCGATTTTTCTCTTTATCAATGGCGCAAACAAGCGGCTGCCCGAGGCTCACAATTGTCCGAAAAAAATCAACCGGTAGAGAACTGGTCAGCCGAGTCAAAACTGACAGCGGTCATCGAAACATCAGCACTATCGGAACTGGAAATGGGCGAATATTGCCGCCGAGTGGGCATTTTCCCTGAGCAGGTCGCCGCTTGGCGCAACGAGTTTATTGCTAACAGCACCCATCAGCCGACCGGTAGAAAAGCTGATGCCGCGCAAGTGCGAGGGGACAAGAAACGCATCCAACAACTGGAACGCGAACTGCGCCGCAAAGATGCCGCTCTCGCTGAAACGGCGGCTCTGCTGGTGCTGCGAAAAAAGCTCAATGCCTACTGGGGAAGCGACGACGAGGACAACTGACCTTGTTGCCAGAACGGTATTTGCTCGTGGGCTGGCTCAACGAAGCCATCACGGCGGGCGCCCGTAGGGCGCCTGCTTGTCAGGAAGTTGGCATTTCGCTCAGGACGCTGCAACGCTGGAGTTTACCGTCCGAAATCCTCGCCGATGGCCGTACGACAACGATCAGGCCCATACCCGGTAATGCGCTCAGTGAACTGGAGCGCCAAAACATCCTGGTACTGTGCAACAGCAAGGCCTATGCCCATCTGCCGCCAAGTCAGATCGTGCCGCAATTGGCAGACGAAGGGCGTTATCTCGCTTCGGAGGCCACCTTTTATCGGGTGCTCAAGGCTGCGGGCCAGCAGCAACACAGGTCACGAGCCAAGAGACCACAGCATCATGTGGCACCGACGACGTATGCCGCGACGTCGGCCAACCAGGTGTGGTCCTGGGACATTACCTATCTGCCCACGCCGATTCGCGGGCAGTTTTACTATCTCTACTTGATCGAAGATATCTACAGCCGCAAAGCCGTGGGCTGGGAAGTCTACGAAGCAGAAAGCGGAGAAAAGGCGGCGGCACTGCTGCAACGAAGCGTGAATCAGGAGAAGTGCTGGCAGCAGCCGTTGGTGCTCCACTCGGATAATGGCGCGCCCATGAAGTCGGTGACACTGCTGTCCAAAATGTACGATTTGGGCATTACGCCTTCGCGAGGACGACCTCGCGTCAGCAACGACAACCCTTATTCCGAGTCGTTGTTCAGAACATTGAAATACTGTCCGCAGTGGCCCTTGGGCGGGTTTGACAGTCTGGATGATGCGCGTGTCTGGGTTCGGGATTTTATGGTCTGGTACAACACCGTGCATCGTCATAGCAGAATCCGCTTCGTCACGCCGGCCCAGCGTCATGAAGGCAAGGACAATGAAATCCTCGCCCGCCGTGACACTGTTTACAGATTAGCTAGAGCGAAAAAACCTGGACGGTGGTCAGGAGAAACACGTAACTGGAGGCCAGTCGGGACGGTGTATCTGAACCCTGAAAGAGAGCTTACTGTGATCGCAAAAGTGGCATAACAAAACGGTGACGCGACAACTACCTTGAAAAACGCCG
>NZ_JABAEE010000176.1:0-1523 GCF_023701885.1 Pseudomonas sp. CG7
ACCCTCACCGGCGCCGACGGCAAACCGGTTACCGCGCAAAACGGTCCTGTGACGGTCACGCTCGACAGCGGCAAGACGATCACTATCGCCGCTGGCGCAAGCTCGGGCACGCTCGATGTCGCTGTGGGTAACGACGTTTACCAAGGTCCGACCACCGTCACTGAGTCGATCAAAGATGCATCCGGTGGCAACCTCGAAGCCATCGCGCCTAACACCGCTCCGGTTAGCACCGTGGTCAGCGATGTCAACGACACCACCACCGTGACGTTGACCGCCACTCCGACCGTGAATGAAAACGGCACCATCACTTACACCGCTACCCTGACCGGTGCCGACGGCAAGCCAGTTACCGCACAAAACGGCCCGGTCACCGTGACGCTGGAAAGCGGCAAGACCATCACCATCGCAGCCGGTGCAAGTTCGGGTACGCTCGATGTCGCTGTGGGTAATGACGTTTATCAAGGTCCGACCACCGTCACCGAATCGATTGCCTCGGCATCGGGCGGTAACCTGGAAGCCATCGCTCCAAACACTACGCCAGTTAGCACTGTGGTCAGCGATGTCAACGACACCACCGCCGTGACGTTGACCGCCACGCCGACCGTGAATGAAAACGGCACCATCACCTACACCGCGACTCTGACTGGTGCCGACGGCAAGCCAGTTACCGCGCAAAACGGTCCGGTGACAGTCACGCTCGAAAGCGGCAAAACCATCACCATCGTCGCCGGCGCGAGCTCAGGCGAATTGGACGTGACGGTCGGCAACGACGTGTACCAAGGTCCGACCACCGTCACCGAAAGCATCAGTACCGCTACTGGCGGCAACCTCGAAGCCATCGCGCCTAACACCGCTCCGGTTAGCACCGTGGTCAGCGACGTCAACGACACCACCACCGTGACGTTGACCGCTAATCCGACCGTGAATGAAAACGGCACGATCACTTACACCGCGACCCTGACCGGCGCCGATGGCAAGCCAGTTACTGCGCAAAACGGTCCGGTGACCGTGACTTTGGAAAGTGGCAAAACCATCACCATCGCCGCCGGCGCAAGCTCGGGTGCGTTGGATGTAGCCGTCGGCAACGATGTTTACCAAGGCCCAACCACCATCACCGAATCGATTACCTCGGCATCGGGCGGTAACCTGGAAGCCATCGCTCCAAACACCACGCCAGTCAGCACTGTGGTTAGCGATGTCAACGACACCACTACCGTGACGCTGACCGCCACGCCGACCGTGAATGAAAACGGCACCATCACCTACACCGCCACCCTGACCGGTGCCGACGGCAAACCCGTCACTGCGCAGAACGGTCCGGTCACCGTGACGTTGGAAAGCGGCAAGACCATCACCATCGCAGCCGGCGCGAGCTCAGGCGATTTGGACGTAGCAGTCGGCAACGACGTGTACCAAGGCCCAACCACCGTCACCGAGTCGATCAAAGATGCATCCGGTGGCAACCTCGAAGCCATCGCAGTCGATAAGACCGGCGCGTCGACGGCCGTGGGCGACACTGTCGA
>NZ_JABAEE010000177.1:0-1507 GCF_023701885.1 Pseudomonas sp. CG7
GCGACCAATCGAACACCCAGCTTTGTAGCCTTACGCTGTAAGGCTCTAAGCTGACGATCACGACTTTTGGCCTCGTACTCGTCCATATCCTGCGCCACGTAAGGCTGTCCCTTGGTCAGCATGGCGTAGATCAGGCGGGCCAGCTGGTGAGCCGTAGCCTTAATGGCGCAGGCCGTATCCATGCGAGCCAATCGGGCGCGGTGACTGGCACCGATAAAACTTTTATCGGTGCGGGCGCTAGAGGCCGCCTGCTTCAACGCTTGTGCCGCCCGGTTAAATACCTTGGGGACATGACCGGGCAAGGGTTTTCCCCCCGATATTCGGGTTGAGGGCGCTACCCCCAACCAAGAACTGAAATGTTGCTCAGTCGGAAAACGCGACAAATCAGGTCCGACTTCGCTCGCCAGAACCAAGGCAGATTCGATTCCGATGGTGGGAATCGCGGTCAGGTCCACGCCCATGATTCTCACAAGTGCCTGGTGCAAGCTGGCCTGTTCATCTGCCGAGCGATGCGGGCTACGCAGTGGCTTGGTGGGTTGCGGGGGCTCATGGTTCAGCACTGGGAGTCGATCAAGTGCCTGAGTGATGGCCTGATCACATTCGGCAATCTGCTTCTCAAGGAAATCATGAGCAGCCACCTCCTGAGCCAAAGCATGCAGATGCTCGACTCGCCAGTTACCGTGCAGGCTGCGGGCAATGGTTTGGTGATCGGCCTTGATACGGCCGTCTCGGAAGTTGGCCAAGACTTGAGGGTCACGCTCGCCATCGATGATGGCCTTGATGATTTTCATCCCTGTCACGCCAGCAATATTGCTGATGACATTGGCTAACTGAATATTCATCTGCGTCAGGGCTTTTTGCATGCGGTTGATGGTCTTGGCTTGATCACGAACCTTCATGGCCCGCTGGCGAACCAATGATCGCATCGAGCAAATATCATCAGCGGGTCGGAAAGCACCTCTGAGTAAGCCATGGGTCATGAGTTGCCAGATCCACTGGCAATCCAGAACATCGGATTTACGCCCGCTTATCTGACGAGTTGCACGGGAGTTGACCAGGTACACCTCAAAGCCCCTTGAATCGAGAAGCTCGAACAGGGGTATCCAGTAAACGCCAGTGGCCTCCATCGCCACGACCTTGATTTTCAGCGATTCCAGCCATTCGGCCAGCCTCACCAAATCCTCAGTGAAGGCCGGAAAACAGCGAACAGGCTTGTCGCTTTGATCGGGATTGACGCCAACCCAGTGCTCGCGGCTGCCGATATCGATACCGGCACAATGAGGGTGAATCACTTCAAATCGTTTCTGCTGCTTCTTGCGCGCCATGACAATTCCTCGCAGGATTGAATGGCGCGCGGGGAACACGGTGGCGAACGGATTCACTCTCTCATACGTGGTCACAGCTTGCTGTGCCTACAACGACTCCACGCCGATACCGTGCCGGCCACTCTCCCTCGCGGGTGCGGACACACCAGTGATAGCTACGGCCTCTTTCCCCGCGCGCACCC
>NZ_JABAEE010000178.1:0-1401 GCF_023701885.1 Pseudomonas sp. CG7
AAGTTGGACTTTGCACGTCCGCAAGCGGCCCCTGGTGTATCTCCTTATAAAGTCTCTTTCTGTATAGAGGGAGGGTTAACGTATAAGGTCGGCGGCACCTTAGGACGGCGAGAGTTTTCTGACTCGTATACGAGTGCGCCTTTATTGGGTTTTTTACTGCAAGACGTCGTGTCGGTTAAAGAAGCTGAAGGAGCGGGGTTGGAGATAACATTCCATTCTGGCGACACGATCGTCGTTGAGGCTGGTAGCGAAGGTGGATATGAGGCCTATTCAATTTATTTGGATTCTGGTGATGTTGTAGTGGTTTAGTTTGCGAGTGGATCTCCATTTTTCTGTTTTTGCCAAGAGTTAGGATGGGGAAGGTACAACAATCCGTACCTTTGATCTGAGCCTAGGAGGGCCATTGATGCGTCACGATATTGTTCTGCGCTTTATTGCAGTAATTTTGTTTTGCTTCACGCTGACCGGGTGCATTCATTACGAACATAAAAGCGCAGAAGGAAAACCCTGGGACGAGGTCGCGACAATTCGGCAGTTCGACAAGCATTTGTCGATAGACAAAATCGATGACGATACGTCGCTATATTGGCTAGCCCGCCAAACCGAGTATTGACAAGGCGCAGGAAGGCATAAACTTTCAGCAAAAAGGGGGCAGATTTATTTTGTGAGGCGCAGAGGGGCAGGCTCATTGTTTTTCTTGGTTTATAAATAGATCTGCCCCTTTCCTTTCAAAGCGCATTAAAAGGAGATGTAAGGTAATGAGGCACCCTGATCTTATGACCGCTTGGTTGCTGGCTGTGCTTGGGAAGAAACTATTATCTGTAAATGCTATTTTTCATGTTTTTGCTTCTAGAAGGGACCCTTTTCCTCAAGAAGTCAGCTTTCAATTCTATGGTTTTGAGGCCGGGAAGCTCTATGGTGGTGGTGACGGCTCATCGCTATTGTTTTCTCTCGATCCAATTGTCGGTTGCGACTTAGGTAAGTACGGCAGGCAAGACGTCTTTTGTGTCTCTGGCGAGCCCTATTTTCTTAATGTTGTGGAGGAAAAATTGCTTTCAGCTTCGCTGGTGCAGTCTTCAGTGGCCGAGGCGGTAATAGGCGTTGCTCTTTCGTTTGATGGCGGCTCTTGTCTATCCGTATTGAATTTAGGAGACGAGCTTTTTGTTTATGACGAAATTCCAGTTGAGATAATGCGTAGTGAAGGGCTTGATTTGATTTCGGTGAACTAGCCTTAAGACAAAAAAGGGGCAGGTTTATTTTATGAAGCGCAGAGGGCAGATTTGTTGGTTTTGCTCGGTTTATAAATAGATCTGTCCCCTTTCTTCCAAGGTGGCGGGTGAAAACAAAGATCTGCAACTGATGCTGTCGCAACTGACGGGGCTTCTGGCAGCGGCTGCGGTC
>NZ_JABAEE010000179.1:0-1313 GCF_023701885.1 Pseudomonas sp. CG7
TCGTCATCGACGTAGCCGTCGACCGGGTAGTATTCGTAGTCCGTGGTTATACCGTTGGGCTGGCGCTCTTGCAGCAGGTTGCCGAAATTGTCATAGGTGGTGGCCAATGTTTCGCTGCGGACCTGGGTGACATCGCTGGTGAGTTCCCAGCGCTTTTCCACGGTTTTAGGCAGTTGGAAATAGGCCGGCTGCTGTTCGAAGGGGCCATCGACGGTGTGGAAGGTGGTGCGCACCCGCTGGACGCAATCGCCCTGGGTCGTACTTTCCTCGGTGAGCAGGTGAAAGCTGTTGAAGGTGCGCTGCACCGTGCGCGCCACCACGCCGGCCATTTTATGCTTGGCGGTGGAACCGTAGGAGTAGGTGCGCGAGGCCTTGTACAGTTGATCCAGGCCGTTGCTTTCCCACTGGATGTTCGCGCCGTTACCGATGAAATTTTCCAAGGTGTATTCGTAGCTCACCTCCATCTCCGGCTGCTGGAAGCCGGGAAAGAGCTGATGGCGGGTGACCCTCGGCAGGTTCGGCCGTCCGGTGTTGCCCGGATAGGCATGGCCCGCGTCGAGATATTCGATGACTTCGCGCCCGCCCACCGGGGTCTTGACTTCCCTGATGCAGCCAATGCCGCGCACGTCCTGATAATCGAAGCGCCAACTGGCGCGCTCATCCGTGGGCAGGACTATCTCGATGACCTGGTGCCTGGCGTTGAGCTTGAGTTCGAAGCGCGCCAACGGTGTGCCACCCGGTCCGGCATCCGGATACAGGAGCATCTCGACCAGCGCGCGGTCATCGAAGCGGTTGATCTGCAGCAGGCGCCCGAGGGCATCGCTGATCGATGCCAGGCGTTGGCCACCATTGAACCCCACGTAGGCCAGGTCGACCTTGTGGCCGGACGGGGCATGGATCTGCTCGGGCAAGGCCACTCGTTGCTCACCGCTGCCGCCCACCTTCAAGGTTTCGACCAGCCCGGCCTTGTGCACGACCCGATAGAGCTCGTTGCCCTCGTTGAAGAAATGGAAACTGTCGAGTTTCTTTTCCTTGATCTCCGGCGTGGCACCGCTGCCGGTGACCTTGAAGGTTTCGCCAGTGGACAAGGCCAGGATGCTGTCATGGGGGGTGAACTGGGACAGGTTGAAGTTCCAGCCGACGCCGAAGCCCGAATCCAGGGTATTGAGCGGGTTGAACACCAGCTTCAGCGGTACGGCGGGGCCGCAAAGGTCGTTGGACTTGAGTTCCGGCAAGTCGATGGCGAGGGTGTATTGACCGGTGCGTGGATCAACACTGGCCGACAGGAAACTCATGAAGTTGAAGGCATTGGA
>NZ_JABAEE010000017.1:0-95635 GCF_023701885.1 Pseudomonas sp. CG7
AAAACTGGCGGGGTAGGAAAATTGCCGGGCTGTCTGACATACCGCTATCGCGAGCAAGCTCGCTCCCACAGGAGGGGCTCATCAGTTTCAGGTGCAGTGCGGCACCACAAGACCCTTGTGGGAGCGAGCTTGCTCGCGATGAGGCCGGCCCATCCAGCATCCCTGTACCTGGCTTGATTTCCAGGCAAAAAAAAGCCCCGCCAAACGGACGGGGTTGAGGTACGAGCGTGGCGCTCGGAAACGGTGCTCCGAATGGCCCTCCCAAGGGAGGGCCGCCCGGTGTTACAGCAGGATGGTGCGGATGTCGCCCAGCAAGTCGCTCAGGCGCTTGGTGAAGCGTGCGGCGGCGGCGCCGTTGATCACACGGTGATCGTAGGACAGCGACAGTGGCAGCATCAGCTTCGGCTGGAAGGCTTTACCCTCCCAGACTGGCTGGATGGTGGCCTTGGAAACACCCAGGATCGCCACTTCCGGCGCGTTGACGCTCGGCGTGAAGCCGGTGCCGCCAATGTGGCCGAGGCTGGAGATGGTGAAGCAGGCGCCCTGCATGTCGTCAGCGGTGAGCTTCTTGTTCCGGGCTTTTTCGGCGAGGGCAGCGGCTTCGCCAGCCAGTTGCAGCAGGCTCTTCTGGTCGACGTTGCGGATGACCGGTACCAGCAGGCCTTCCGGGGTGTCGACGGCAAAGCCGATGTGCACGTATTTCTTGCGGATCACAGCCTTGCCGCTTGGGGCCAGGGAGCTGTTGAAGTCCGGCAGTTCCTTGAGCAGGTGCGCGCAAGCCTTGAGCAGCAGTGGCAGCACGGTCAGCTTCACGCCGGCCTTTTCCGCCACGGCTTTCTGCGCGACGCGGAAAGCTTCCAGCTCGGTGATGTCGGCCTGGTCGAACTGCGTCACGTGGGGGATGTTCAGCCAACTGCGGTGCAGGCTCGACGCGCCGATCTGCATCAGGCGAGTCATGGCCACTTCTTCGGTTTCGCCGAAGCGGCTGAAGTCCACCGCCGGAATCGGCGGGATGCCCGCGCCGCCGGTGGCGCCTTCGGCCGGTGCGTTCTTGGCCTTTTGCATCATGGCCTTGACGTAGGCTTGCACGTCTTCCTTGAGCACGCGACCGTGAGGGCCGCTCGGGCCTACGGCGGACAGCTCGACACCGAATTCACGGGCCAGCTGACGCACTGCAGGGCCAGCATGCACCTTGGCACCGCTAGGCGCAGTGGCGACCGGAGCAGGGGCTGCTTCAGCCTTGGCCACAGGCGCGGCGGCTGGTGCTGGAGCGGCCTCAGCCTTGGCGGCTGGCGCAGCGGCCGGGGCAGGCGCGGCAGGTGCCGAGGCGCCGGCTACTTTCAGCTTCAGGATCAGGTCACCGGTGCCGACTTCGTCGTCCAGCTTGACCTCGACGCTTTCCACCACGCCGGCGGCCGGCGATGGGATTTCCATGCTGGCCTTGTCGGATTCCAGGGTGATCAGCGACTGGTCGGCTTCGACGGTGTCGCCAGCCTTGACCAACACTTCGATGATCTTGGCCTTGCCCGACGAACCGATGTCCGGGACATGAATGTCCTGGACGCTGGCAGCGGCAGGCGCCGCAGCGGGCGCGGGAGCCGCTTCGGCAGCCGGCGCGGCGGCAGGCGGTTCAGCCGCTGCCGGGGCAGCCGCAGGGGCGGCCGCTTCAGGCGCCGCAGGGGCGCCCTCGACTTCCAGCTCCAGCAGTTCGTCGCCTTCCTTCAAGCGGTCGCCCAGCTTCACTTTCAGGCTCTTGATGACACCGGCCTTCGGCGCAGGCACTTCCATGCTGGCCTTGTCCGATTCAAGCGTCAGGATGCTCTGGTCGGCTTCGATACGGTCGCCGACCTTCACAAACAGTTCAATTACTTCACCTTCACCGCTGCCGATGTCAGGTACGCGAATGAGTTCGCTCACGAAAATTCTCCTCAGCAGTCCAGTGGGTTGCGTTTTTCCGGATCGATGCCGAACTTGGCGATGGCTTCGGCCACCACTTTAGGTTCGATATCGCCACGGTCAGCCAGGGCTTCCAGGGCTGCCAACACAACGAACTTACGGTCGACTTCGAAGAAGTGACGCAGCTTCTTGCGGCTGTCGCTACGGCCGAAACCGTCGGTGCCCAGCACTTTGAATTCCTTGGAAGGCACCCACTGGCGGATCTGCTCGGCGAACAGCTTCATGTAGTCGGTAGAGGCGATGACCGGACCTTTGCGACCGTTCAGGCACTCTTCGACGTAGCTCAGCTTTGGCTTCTGGCCAGGGTGCAGGCGGTTGCTGCGTTCTACGGCCAGGCCGTCGCGACGCAGTTCGTTGAAGCTGGTGACGCTCCAGACGTCGGCACCGACGTTGAACTCTTCACGCAGGATCTTCGCCGCTTCACGCACTTCACGCAGGATGGTGCCGGAGCCCATCAGCTGGACGTGATGCGCCGCTTCGCGGGTGTCTTCCTCGAGCAGGTACATGCCCTTGACGATGCCTGCTTCCACGCCGGCCGGCATGGCTGGCTGCTGGTAGGACTCGTTCATCACGGTGATGTAGTAGAAGACGTCCTGTTGCTCTTCGGTCATCTTCTTCATGCCGTCCTGGATGATCACCGCCAGCTCGTAGCCGTAGGTCGGATCATAGGTGCGGCAGTTCGGGATGGTCCCGGCCAGCATGTGGCTGTGGCCGTCTTCGTGCTGCAGGCCTTCACCGTTGAGGGTGGTACGGCCGGCGGTGCCGCCGATCAGGAAGCCACGGGTACGGCTATCGCCAGCGGCCCAGGCCAGGTCACCGATACGCTGGAAGCCGAACATCGAGTAGAAGATGTAGAACGGCAGCATCGGCTGGTTGTGGCTGGAGTACGAAGTACCGGCGGCAATGAAGGAGCTCATGGCGCCCGCTTCGTTGATGCCTTCCTCGAGGATCTGGCCCTTCTTGTCTTCGCGGTAGAACATCACCTGGTCTTTATCGACTGGCTCGTAGAGCTGGCCGACGGACGAGTAGATGCCCAGCTGGCGGAACATGCCTTCCATACCGAAGGTACGGGCTTCGTCCGGGATGATCGGGACGATGCGCTGGCCGATTTCCTTGTCCTTGACCAATTGCGCGAGGATCCGCACGAAGGCCATGGTGGTGGAGATTTCACGGTCGCCCGAGCCGTCCAGGATCGCCTTGAGGGTTTCCAGTGGCGGGGTCGGGATGCTGAAGCTCTTGGCGCGACGCTGTGGCACGAAACCGCCCAGTGCGGCACGGCGCTCGGCCAGGTAACGGGCTTCGGCGCTGCCTTCTTCAGGCTTGAAGAACGGCAGGTTTTCCAGCTCGCTGTCCTTGACCGGAATGTCGAAGCGGTCGCGGAACAACTTCAGGCTGTCGACATCGACTTTCTTGGTGTTGTGCGCGGTGTTCTTCGCTTCGCCGGCACCGGTGCCATAACCCTTGATGGTCTTGGCCAGGATGACGGTCGGCTGTTCTTTGTGGTTGACCGCCTGGTGGTACGCCGCGTAGACCTTGTACGGGTCGTGGCCGCCACGGTTGAGCTTCCAGATCTCGTCGTCGGACAGGTCGGCGACCATGGCCTTGAGTTCAGGCGAGTTGAAGAAGTGCTCGCGGACGAACGCGCCGTCCTTGGCCTTGTAGTTCTGGTATTCGCCGTCGATGACTTCGTCCATGCGACGTTGCAGGATGCCGTCGACGTCCTTGGCCAGCAGTGGGTCCCAGAAGCGGCCCCAGATGACTTTGTTGACGTTCCACTGGGCGCCACGGAACACGCCTTCGAGTTCCTGGATGATCTTGGCGTTGCCGCGAACCGGGCCGTCGAGGCGCTGCAGGTTGCAGTTGATGACAAAGATCAGGTTGTCCAGCTTCTCGCGGCCGGCCAGGGAGATCGCGCCCAGGGATTCCGGCTCGTCGCACTCGCCGTCGCCCATGAAGCACCAGACCTTCTGCTTGCCTGGCTGGATGAAGCCACGGGCTTCCAGGTACTTCATGAAGCGTGCCTGGTAGATCGCCTGGATCGGGCCCAGGCCCATGGAAACGGTCGGGAACTGCCAGAAGTCCGGCATCAGCCAAGGGTGCGGGTACGAGGACAGGCCGTTGCCGTCCACTTCCTGGCGGAAGTTGTTCATCTGGTCTTCGGTAATGCGGCCTTCCATGAACGCACGGGCGTAGACGCCTGGCGATGCGTGACCCTGGAAGTAGATCAGGTCGCCGCCGTGTTCGTCGGTCGGGGCCTGGAAGAAGTAGTTGAAGCCGATGTCATACAGCGTCGCGCTGGAGGCGAAGCTGGAGATGTGACCGCCCAGGTCAGAATCTTTCAGGTTGGTACGCATGACCATGGCCAACGCGTTCCAGCGTACCAGCGAGCGAATGCGGCGTTCCATGAACAGGTCGCCAGGCATGCGTGCTTCGTGGGTAACGGGGATCGTGTTGCGGTACGGCGTGGTGATGGCGTAGGGCAGTTGCGAACCGCTGCGGGTCGCGAGTTCGCGCATACGGGTCATCAGATAATGAGCACGGTCTTCGCCTTCTTTGTCGAGAACCGATTCCAGGGCGTCCAGCCATTCCTGGGTTTCGACGGGATCGAGGTCTTGCATGGCTTGCTCCAGGGCGGAAAGGCTACCAGAATCGGTTGCCTGAGTTTGCGACTGGCCTTGTGGGCAGACGATATAAATTCTTGGATTGCCGAAGGTTGTTTCGGCGGCGTGTAGTTTTACTACAAATCGTCGGCCGTTTCAGCCTTTCGAATGTATAGACGAGTAGTAAAACTACACCTGAGCGGCTCGTGGCCCCTCGTTTCGTTGTGAGAATAATCGTTACTGTTGGTCTTTAGCCAACTCGAACAGGTAAAAACTTGATGCCGGCTGCCAATAAAATCAGATTTTCAGCTATTTATCATCTTTGTTCGACAGTCGATCAGGTAGTGTCTTTTGAAAAAACACTACATCCAGCCTTTCCCGCGCCGATCAAGGATAGACCATGAGCCTGCCCTCGCTTGTCGAAGTACCTGCGATTCTCCAGTCATTGGTCAGTCGTGCCGAGCAGTCGTTCCGTGCGGCGGTCGCCTGCCTCGACGACGATCATGGGCTGTCGGCCTGGACCCCGCAACGCTGGGAGGCGTTCAGCCGCATTGCCGCCGCCAGCGACTTTGTCATCGAGCAGAGTGTCCGTGACCCGGTGATGCTCCTGGAGCTGGTGCGCAGCGGTGAACTGGACCGTAGCCTGGCACCCGGCGAAATGTGTACGCAGATCGGCGCGGCCGTCCAGGCCGCCGAAACCGAAGACGAACTGGGCCGCGTCCTGCGTCGCCAACGTACCCGCCAGCAGGTACGGATCATCTGGCGCGACCTGACCCGCCAGGCCGATCTGGTCCAGACCTGTCGCGACCTCTCGGACATGGCCGACACCTGCATCGACCAGGCTTACCGATGGTTGTACCAGCGCCTCATCCAGCAGTTCGGCACGCCCACCGGACGACGCAGCGGCGAGCCGCAGCAGATGGTCATTCTCGGCATGGGCAAGCTGGGGGCGGTGGAGCTGAACCTGTCGTCGGACATCGACCTGATCTTCGCGTACCCCGAGGGCGGTGAAACCGTGGGCGTCAAGCGGCCGCTGGATAACCAGGAATTTTTCATCCGCGTCGGCCAGCGCCTGATCAAGGCCCTCGACCCGATGACCGTCGACGGTTTCGTGTTCCGCGTCGACATGCGCCTGCGCCCCTATGGCTCGGCCGGTGCGCTGGTGCTGAGCTTCAATGCCCTGGAGCAGTATTACCAGGACCAGGGCCGCGACTGGGAACGCTACGCCATGATCAAGGCGCGGGTGGTGGCCGGCGACCAGGTGGCCGGCGCGCAACTGCTCGACATGCTGCGTCCGTTCGTCTATCGCCGTTACCTGGATTTCTCCGCCATCGAAGCGCTGCGCACCATGAAGCAACTGATCCAGCAGGAGGTGCGGCGCAAAGGCATGGCCGACAACATCAAGCTGGGCTCGGGCGGCATTCGCGAGGTCGAGTTCATTGCCCAGGCGTTCCAGCTGATCCACGGTGGACGCGACTTGAGCTTGCAGCAGCGGCCGCTGCTCAAGGTGTTGAACACCCTGGAGGGCCAGGGTTACCTGCCGGCCAAGGTGATCGATGAGCTGCGCCAGGGCTACGAATTCCTGCGTTATACCGAGCATGCGATCCAGGCCATTGCCGATCGCCAGACCCAGATGCTGCCAGACAGCCCGCAGGATCAGGCGCGCATTGCGTCCATGCTGGGTTTTGCCGACTGGTCGGCCTTTCATGAGCGACTGATGTACTGGCGCGGGCGCGTGGCCTGGCATTTCGGCCAGGTCATCGCCGACCCGGATGAAGAAGAGGGCGGTGAAAGCGAAGTGGTGGTCGGCGGCGAATGGTTGCCGTTGTGGGAAGACAGCCAGAATGAAGAAGTGGCGTGCCGTCAGTTGGAAGAGGGCGGTTTCGTCGATGCGCCCAAAGCCCTCAAGGCCCTGGCCGTCCTGCGTGGCAGCCCGCAATTGCGTGCCATGCAGCGCTTGGGGCGCGAGCGCCTGGATGCATTCATTCCACGCCTGCTGGCCCAGGCTGTGGAGCATGCCGATCCGGACCTGGTGTTGGAGCGGGTGCTGCCCTTGGTAGAAGCTGTGGCCCGCCGTTCGGCCTATCTTGTGTTGTTGACAGAAAACCCCGGGGCCCTGCGGCGCTTGCTGACGCTGTGCGCAGCGAGCCCGTGGATTGCCGAGCAAATCACCCGTTTCCCGCTGCTGCTCGATGAATTGCTCAACGAGGGCCGGCTGTTCAAGCCGCCCCTGGCGCCGGAATTGGCGGCGGAGTTGCGTGAGCGCCTGACGCGCATTCCCGAGGATGATCTGGAGCAGCAAATGGAGGCGTTGCGGCATTTCAAGCTGGCGCACCGTCTGCGGGTGGCGGCGTCGGAAATCGCCGGCAGCCTGCCGTTGATGAAGGTCAGCGATTACCTGACCTGGCTGGCCGAGGCGATTCTCGAACAAGTGCTGGCCCTGGCCTGGCGCCAGACGGCCGCCAAGCACGGCGTGCCGTTGCGCACCGACGGCAGCCTGTGTGATCCGGGCTTCATTATTGTCGGTTATGGGAAAGTCGGCGGCCTGGAATTGGGGCATGGTTCTGACCTGGACCTGGTGTTCATCCACGATGGCGACCCGCAGGCGGAAACCGATGGCCCGAAACCCATCGACGGCGCGCAATTCTTCACCCGGCTTGGCCAGCGGATCATTCACCTGCTGACCGCCCAGACCAACTCCGGGCAGTTGTATGAAGTGGATATGCGCCTGCGACCGTCCGGGGCGTCGGGGTTGCTGGTCAGTTCCCTCGGGGCGTTTGCCCGCTACCAGGAGAACGAAGCCTGGACCTGGGAGCATCAGGCGCTGGTGCGAGCCCGTGTGCTGGTGGGCAGCCAGGACGTGGGCCAGGCGTTCGAAAAGGTCCGCGTCCAGGTGTTGGGACGCAAGCGTGACTTGCCGACGCTGCGCCAGGAAGTCAGTGAGATGCGCGCCAAGATGCGTGACAACCTTGGCAGCAAGACCACCGCCGCCGGGACCGCGCCGAATGCCTTCGAGGCCGCGGCACCCTTCGACCTCAAGCAGGATGCCGGAGGTATCGTCGATATTGAATTTATGGTGCAATACGCGGCCCTGGCGTGGTCCGAAGAGCATCCATCGCTGGTGCGCTACACCGATAACATCCGCATCCTGGACGGGTTGCAGGAAGTCGGGTTGATGCCGGCCGAAGACGCGACGCTGTTGCGCGAGGCCTACAAAGCCTACCGCTCCGCCGCTCACCGCCAAGCCTTGCAGAAAGATGCCGGGGTGATCGCAGGCGACCAGTTCGTGGATGAGCGCCGGCAGGTAGTGCGGATCTGGCGGGAGCTGGGACTGAGCTGAAGCTTTAAATGTGGGGGCGAGCTTGCTCGCGAAGGCGGAGTGTCAGGCGACATTGATGTTGGATGGGCTGGCCTCATCGCGAGCAAGCTCGCTCCCACAGTTGATTGGCGGTGCTGCACGGTGCTGGAAACGTATGCAGGCCCCCTGTGGGAGCGAGCTTGCTCGCGAAGGCGGAGTGTCAGGCGACAATGATGTTGGATGGGCTGGCCTCTTCGCGAGCAAGCTCGCTCCCACAGTTGATTGGCGGTGTGTTGTAGATTAGGGCAACAGGCAACGACCTAAGCCACAGTGATTCTCGAGGCGGGGAGGCGTAGGCCTCCCCGTATCGTTTTTGGAAAGCACATGAATATTTTGATCGTTGGGCCCAGTTGGGTCGGTGACATGGTGATGGCGCAGACACTGTTCCAGTGTTTGAAACAGCGTCATCCGCAGTGCGAAATCGACGTCCTGGCCCCTGAATGGAGCCGGCCGATCCTGGAACGTATGCCCGAAGTGCGCAAGGCCTTGAGCTTCCCGCTCGGCCACGGCGCGCTGGAGCTGGCGACCCGTCGGCGCATCGGCAAATCCCTGGTCGGTCAGTACGACCAGGCGATCCTGTTGCCCAACTCGTTGAAGTCGGCGCTGGTGCCGTTCTTCGCCGGCATCCCCAAGCGCACCGGCTGGCGTGGCGAGTTTCGCTACGGCCTGCTCAACGACGTGCGCAAGCTGGACAAAGAACGTTATCCGTTGATGATCGAGCGCTTCATGGCCCTGGCCTACGAACCTGGCTCCGAGTTGCCCAAGCCGTATCCGCGGCCGAGCCTGCGGATCGACCCGGTGACCCGTGACGCGGCGCTGGCCAAGTTCGGCCTGAGCCTGGATCGTCCAGTGCTCGCCCTGTGTCCAGGTGCAGAGTTCGGCGAATCCAAGCGCTGGCCGGCGGAGCACTACGCCCAGGTGGCCGAGGCGAAAATTCGCGAAGGCTGGCAAGTCTGGCTGTTCGGTTCGAAAAAAGATCACCCGGTAGGCGAGGACATCCGCTCGCGGCTGATCCCGGGTCTTCGGGAAGAGTCGGTGAACCTCAGTGGCGACACCTCCCTGGCCGAGGCCATCGACCTGCTGTCCTGCGCCGACTCGGTGGTCTCCAACGACTCGGGCCTGATGCATGTGGCCGCGGCCCTGAATCGTCCATTGGTGGCGGTCTACGGTTCCACCTCGCCAGGCTTCACGCCGCCGTTGGCCGACCAGGTCGAGGTCGTGCGCCTGGGCATCGAGTGCAGCCCGTGTTTCGACCGCACCTGCCGTTTTGGTCATTACAACTGCCTGCGTCAGCTCATGCCGCCGTCGGTGAACGAGGCCCTGGAGCGTTTGCAGGGCACCCCCGTGGAGGTCCGGTAACTTGCGGGTATTGCTGATCAAGACCTCTTCGCTGGGGGATGTGGTCCACACGTTGCCGGCGCTGACCGACGCGGCGCGGGCGATTCCCGGCATCAAGTTCGACTGGGTGGTGGAAGAAGGCTTTGCCGAAATCCCCACCTGGCACCCGGCCGTGGGCAAGGTCATTCCCGTGGCGATCCGTCGCTGGCGCAAGAACCTTTGGCAAACCATCAAGAGTGGCGAATGGCGACGCTTCAAGCAGAACGTGCGCGCCGAAAAGTACGACCTGGTGATCGATGCCCAAGGCCTGTTGAAAAGTGCCTGGCTGACCCGCTACGTCAAGGCGCCGGTGGCTGGCCTGGATAAGGATTCTGCGCGTGAGCCCCTCGCGGCGCGCTTCTATTCGCGTCGCCTGGCCGTGGCCCGTGGTCAACATGCGGTCGAGCGGGTGCGTCAATTGTTCGCCTTGGCGCTGGGCTATGACTTACCGAAAACCCAAGGCAGCTATGGCCTCGACATCGACCGATTGGTGGAATTGCCGCGTCCTTACCCTTATGTGGTGTTCCTGCATGGCACGACCTGGGAATCCAAGCATTGGCCCGAGCTTTACTGGCGCCAGCTCACCGAGCGCATGGCCCAGTTCGGCGTGGTCGTCAAACTGCCGTGGGGCAACCCTGCCGAGAAGGCCCGGGCCGAACGCATCGCCAACGGGCTGCGCAACGCCCTGGTACTGCCGAAGCTGAACCTCGGCGGCATGGGCAAGGTGCTTGCCGGGGCCCAGGCTTGCGTGGCCGTGGACACGGGCCTCGGCCATCTGGCCGCGGCCCTGGACGTGCCGACCATTTCCTTGCTCGGCCCGACCAATCCGGTGCTGACCGGCGCCTATGGCAGGGGCCAGATTCACCTCGCCAGTGATTTCCCTTGCGCGCCGTGCATGCAGAAACACTGCACTTATCCGCCAACCGCCGAGGATGCCCGGCGGTTTGACCTGAAACGCGAGCAGCCCCTGTGCTTCACGCGTCTGAACCCCGAGCGTGTTGCCAGCCACCTGAGCACGTTATTGGCTGAGGAGCCGCGCTGATGCAATTGGCTTTTGTCCTTTACAAGTATTTCCCCTTCGGTGGCCTGCAGCGTGACTTCATGCGCATCGCCCTGGAGTGCCAGCGACGCGGCCACCAGATCCGCGTCTACACGCTGATCTGGGAGGGTGACGTGCCGCCAGGCTTCGAGGTGCTGGTGGCGCCGGTCAAGGCGCTGTTCAATCATCGTCGCAACGAGAAGCTCACTGCGTGGATGGAGGCCGACCTGGCCAAGCGCCCGGTAGACCGGTTGATCGGCTTCAACAAAATGCCCGGCCTGGACGTGTACTACGCCGCCGACGGCTGCTTCGAAGACAAGGCGCAGAACCTGCGCAATTCGCTGTACCGGCGCTGGGGCCGCTACCGGCATTTCGCCGAGTATGAGCGGGCCGTGTTCGCCAAGGATGCCAAGACCGAAGTCCTGATGATCTCCGAAGTCCAGCAGCCGGTGTTCATCAAGCACTACGGCACGCCGCTGGAACGTTTTCACCTGCTGCCGCCGGGCATCGCCCAGGACCGTCGCCGGCCCGCCCACGCCGACGAGATTCGCGCCGCGTTCCGGGCCGAATTCGAGCTGGCCGACGACGACCTGCTGCTGGTGCAGATCGGCTCCGGGTTCAAGACCAAGGGCGTGGATCGCAGCCTCAAGGCCCTGGCCGCGTTGCCAGCCGAGCTGAGAAAACGCACCCGGCTGTTTGTAATTGGCCAGGACGACCCCAAAGTATTCCAACTGCAAAGCGCCGCGCTGGGTCTGGGCGACAACGTGCGATTCCTCAAGGGCCGCAGCGATATCCCGCGTTTCCTGCTGGGCGCCGACCTGTTGATCCACCCGGCGTACAACGAGAACACCGGCACCGTATTGCTCGAAGCACTGGTGGCGGGGTTGCCGGTGCTTGTCAGTGCGGTGTGTGGGTACGCCCATTACATCGCCGAGGCCGACGGTGGCCTGGTGCTGGATGAGCCGTTCGAACAAGCCCAGCTCACCGACTACCTGGGGCGCATGTTGAACGACGCCCAGGCACGGGCGGCCTGGAGCCGCAACGGTCTGGCCTTCGCCGAGACGGCCGACCTCTACAGCATGCCGCAGCACGCGGCGGATGTGATATTGGCGGAGCACGCGCAATGAAGTTGATGCTGGCCGAACCGTTCAAGAGCCTTTGGGCCGGGCGCGATGCGTTCGCCGAAGTCGAAGCGCTCAAGGGCGAGGTCTATCGCGAACTGGAGGCCCGGCGCACCTTGCGCACGGAGGTGGACGGTCGCGGTTTTTTCGTGAAGATCCACCGCGGAATCGGTTGGGGCGAGATCTTCAAGAACCTGTTCACCGCCAAGCTGCCGGTACTCGGCGCAGGGCAGGAGTGGAAGGCGATCCAGCGCTTGCAGGAAGCGGGTGTGCCGACCATGACGGCGGTCGCCTACGGCGAGAAGGGCAGCAACCCGGCGGACCAGCACTCGTTCATCGTCACCGAAGAGCTGGCACCGACCGTCAGCCTCGAAGACTTCAGCATCGACTGGGTCAAGCAACCGCCGCAGCCGACGCTCAAGCGTGCGCTGATCGCCGAAGTGGCGCGCATGACCGGCATGATGCACCGCGCCGGGGTCAACCATCGTGACTGCTACATCTGCCACTTCCTCCTGCACACCGACAAACCGGTGACACCAGGGGATTTCAAGCTCTCGGTGATCGACCTGCACCGCGCCCAGACCCGTCCAGCCATCACCACTCGCTGGCGCAACAAGGACCTGGCGGCGCTGTATTTTTCGGCGCTGGACATCGGCCTGACCCGCCGTGACAAACTGCGTTTTCTCAAAGGCTATTTCCAACAGCCGCTGCGTCGAATCCTCGCTGAAGAGGCTTCGCTGCTGGCCTGGCTCGAAGGCAAGGCCAACAAGCTCTATGCCCGCAAGCAGCGGTACGGGGACGCGCTCTGATGTCGGGTTGGAATCTGGAACCGGCATATGCCGAGTTGGCAGAGGATTTTGGCAGCCTCGAAGCGGTGTTCGCGTTGCAAGGGGAGCGCTTGACCCGCGACCCGTTGTCCGAGGTGATCCGGGTACAGCGCAACGGCGTGAATTATTACGTCAAGCGCTACGTCGGGGCCGGCAAAGGCTTGCGGCGCTACCTGGGCAAGCCACGGGTCAAGTCCGAATGGCAGAACCTCAAGCGCTTCGCCAAATGGGGCATCCCCACCGCTGAAGTCGTGGGCTGGGGCTTGGAGCGAAACGGCGCGACCTATGCCCGTGGCGCGCTGATCACCCGCGAATTGCCGCATACCGAAGACCTCTCGGCCCTCGCCGAGCGCCACGATCCGAGGCTGGCGGACCGTGCCTGGGTCGATAACGTCAGCCGGCAACTGGCCGGTTATACGCGAACGATGCACGACCACCGCTTCACCCATAACGATCTCAAGTGGCGCAACCTGCTCATCGACGACCGTTCGCAGCTGTTTCTGATCGACTGCCCGAACGGCGATTTCTGGCGCGGTTTCTGGCTCAAGTACCGTATCACCAAGGACTTGGCGTGCCTGGATAAAGTGGCCAAATACCATTTGTCGGCCACGCAGCGCCTGCGTTTTTACCTGCAATATCGCCAGCGCGACCGGCTCGATGCGTGCGACAAGAAGCGCATCCGCCACGTGGTGAGATTTTTCGAGGGGCGTGAATGACTGATTTTTTGGCCGCTGAAGATCGGGCGTTGTTGCAACGTCATGGCCTGGACAGCTTCGAGGCGTTGTGGGCGCGGCAACTGGAAGCGGTGGACGAACCCAACACCTCGGGCGATGGCTGGAGCAGCGTGTTCCGGCTGGAGCTGGAAGGGCAGGGTTATTACCTCAAGCGCCAGAGCAATTACCTGACCCGGACCTGGTCCCACCCGGTTGGCGAACCGAGCTTGTCCCGGGAGTTTCGCAATATCAGCCGTTATCGGCAGTTGCACATTCCCGCGCTGCAAGCGGTGTTCTACGGCCAGCGCAAAGTGAACGGCGAGGCACGGGCGGTCCTGCTGACGCGTGCGCTGGACGGCTGGGATGACCTTGATTCACTGCTGCAGCGCTGGTCGACGCTGAGTGCCGGACAACGTACAGGCATCCTTCAAGCCTGTGGTCACTTGGCGCGTCGCCTGCACAATGCCCATCAAATGCATGGCTGCTTCTATCCCAAGCATATTTTCCTGCAAGCCACCGACGGTCACTACCAGGCACAGCTGATTGACCTGGAGAAAACCCGGCCGCTGTTGTTCGGCCAACGTGACCGGGTCAAGGACCTCGAGCCGCTGTTGCGACGGGCAGGCGCCTGGAAGAGCGACGATGTGCGTCAATTGCTGTCTGTTTATCTGGAGCAGCCGCTCGACAGCGCTCTCGTCGACAGCTGGATGACCCGGCTGGCCGCCCGACGTAGCGACAAGGAGGCTCGTTGATGCTTTTGTCCGAACTGAAAAATGCCGGTCGCAATCCTGGCCTGCCCCTGAGCCTGGAGCTGGCGGACGCCGCCGGCCCGGCGCAGTTGCAGTTGTTGACGCTGCTGCGGGTTTTGCCAGGACAGCGCTACGTGGGCGCCGGCATATGGCGAGGCCGCCCGGTGTTGGCCAAGTTGCTGGTGGGCAGCAAGGCACCCCGACATTTCCAGCGTGAGCTTCAAGGCGTTCGCCTGCTGGCGGAGCAGGGGCTGACGACGCCGTTGCTACTGGCCGATGGCTTGAAGGAAGGCGAAGGTGGCTGGTTGCTGTTCGAGCTTCTGGAAGATGCCGAGAGTCTTGGTGACGCCTGGAAGCAGGTCGAACATCTGCCGATACTGGCGGATGAGCAAACGGCGGTGCTGGCCGAGGCCTTGGACGCGATTGCGCGGCTGCACAGCAAAGGCCTGTGGCAGGAAGACCTGCACCTGGACAATTTGTTGCGCCACGGCGGCAAGCTTTATCTTATCGATGGCGCTGGCAGTCGCGTCGAAACCCCCGGCCAGCCATTGCCGCGGCAAAAAGTCTTGGAAAACCTGGGCGTATTCTTTGCCCAGCTTCCCAAATCCATCGAGCCGTTCACCGAAGAACTGCTGGTGCACTACCTGCTGGGCAACGCTGAACACGCGCTGCCCATGGAAGCGCTGCAAAAGCAGATCGACAAGGTCCACGCCTGGCGACTGAAGGACTTTCTTGAAAAAGTCGGGCGCGAGTGCAGCCTTTTCAGTGTGCAGCGCGGGCCGTTCGGGCTGCGGGCGATCCGCCGCGAAGAAGAGGCCGCGATGACGCCCGTGCTCGAGCAGGCCGCTGCCTTGCTCGACCAAGGCCACCTGTACAAGACCGGCGGCGCGGCGAGTGGCGGAAAAGTGGTTGCGAACGGCCGCACACTGATCATCAAGCGCTACAACATCAAGGGGTTCGCCCATTGGCTCAAGCGCTTCTGGCGTCCGAGCCGTGCCTGGCATGCCGGGCGCGAAGGCCATCGCCTGGCCTTCCTCGGCATTGCCACGCCCAAGCCGCTGGCGCTGCTGGAAAAGCGTTTCCTGTGGCTGCGTCGTGGTGCCTATCTGGTCACTGAGCACCTGCCTGGCCCAGATATCATCGAGCGCTTCGCCCCTTACGTGGAGAGCGGCGAAGCCCCCGAGACTGAGCTGCTGGCGCTGGATCGTTTGTTCGCCGACCTTATTCGCGAGCGCATCAGTCACGGTGATTTCAAAGGGCATAACCTGTTCTGGCAAGACGATCGCTGGGCGCTCATCGCCCTCGACTCCATGTGCCAGCACCGTAGCCAGGCCAGCTTCGCCCCGGCCTACGCCCGGGATCGGGCGCGGTTCATGCGCAATTGGCCGCAGGGCAGTGCGTTGTATCGGGTGATCGATCAGCGGATGCCGAAGGGCGTCGATAGCGCGCCATCTGTCTTGTAACCGGGCACCGTGGCGAGGGAGCTTGCTCCCGCTGGGCTGCGCCTGTAGGAGTTGTCGAGCGAAGCGAGGCTGCGATCTTTCCCCAGGCACTTGAGTCTCAAGCGAAAAATCAAAAGATCGCAGGCTTCGCCAGCTCCTACAGGGCCGAGCGGGAGCAAGCTCCCTCGCCACGGACCGCGTACACCTTTAGGCCGAGAAAGGGGCGGACTCGGGTTTGAAATGGACTGCCGCTATCGGCTATTGCGAGCAAGCTCGCTCCCACAGTTTTTTGTATCGTCTGCAAACATTGTGAGCATCCGCAAAACCATGTGGGAGCGAGCTTGCTCGCGCTAGCGGTGGTTCAGCTCCATAGAGGCCTACTTACCCCGCTCTTGCTTTGCTTTGGATCTTGCGTCCTATTAGACACGTTGGCCCAGTGGCGCCTGGCCGCAGAACAGTGCGGTGTATCGGGTCATTGAGGGGGCGGTTGCCGAAAGCGGTTGAGCGTTCGGTCTGATGTGATGAGCGACCTGGCAAAGGGAGTTTTTCAACTGTTTTTTGCAGCCTGGGTAAGGAAGGTTGACTATGTGGGATTTTTTTTCATGGCTGTATTCCCGCTTCCTGTAAATATCGTCCAACGCAAAGCGTTGGACGTTAAAAGGCGAGGCTTTAATATATCTATTTTTTATACCGATATTCTCGTGTTATTCATAAAAATTTACGTTGAATTCGGTCGATTGGGAAAAGCCGCAAACAGGATCATGAATTGTTAGTTTAGTGAAAACGTTACGGCCACCTCCTTCGCCTGGATTTTTGGGTATAGGAGTGACCGTTATAATTGCATCCGAAAATGATGTGTATTGTAATCCCCCCGTTCCCTCTTTCCATTCATATCCAATTTGCCCGCTAGGAGTTCTCGACCCGCTGGCATTGTAAGTCGCAGATTCCGACATTTTTCCGCTGTCTGGACGCTGGATATCGATGTGGATAGGTTTTTGTGCCCCGTCTTCCATCTGGCCAGTGTTAGGGTTGTGTGTAGGATAGTAGCAAGTTTCATTAAGTGCGTGCGCACTCATGTTGAAGCATAGAAAGCTAACCGCCGCAGTCGTGAGCAATAACGTTCTCATGTTGTTTCTCTCCAAAGTTTTGCTGTTTAGTGCAAACATCCATAAATTCTGTTTGCAATGAGATGTTAGATGGCGTTGCTTCCATTGGGGCCTGTCAACTACGACAGTTTTTAATAATCAGTTGCGCTATTGATGTGATTTTTTAGGCTCTGTACGTAAAGAGATGTCCCAGACAACGCATGGAACAAGCCAGTGAGACCATGGCTGCGTGCTTTTCTCGAGCTTGTCGAGACGTGTGACGATGCGGTGGCTTTCTTTCAGCAACCGCTCATGCATTCGATAATGTTGCGCTGCCGGTATTTGGGTCGATCAAACGTAAGCGATCCATGACCTATATATTCAGCTGTCGTGAGCAGCCTACTGTGTTAGGTCAGACTTCTGGCGCTGCGAAGTGACAAGACGCCGGCGAGTTAGCGCAGCACTGTTCCGCAGCACAGCGGCTTAGTTTAGAGGGCAAAAAGAGCGCTTTATGATTTTTGGTGATGTGGTTGATAACAAAAAACAATAAAAAACTGTCAGTCTTGACAGTTTGATTTTTAATTGTTTTTTTTATCTTTGGGTGACTGTCAATATTGAATTGACAGGGTGAAGAATTTACTGAGGAAATTCATATGTCACAGGAGCAAGCACTTATATGCCGGCGAAATAGTGAGCAGGCTATAGCGGGCGTTTATCGAGACCTGATTATCACTTCGGCAGACTCAGGTTCAGGAAAGATGGAGGGTCGATTGGACTCCTTTAATCTCGCATCGAAATTGGGGGGCGGCGCGATACATGACGCTGGGTTCCATTACGATGTCCCTTCAGAAGGCTCAACCGTGTGGTTTACGGTTGATACTGCAAAGTTTATTTTGAAAGCAGACGATAGAACATTTAGCAGGTTGTATGGCGAGGTGACTTTTGAAGACGGATCGGTCGAGGCTTGCGCATTTAAGAAGCCTTTCCCATAAAGCTTTTCTCTTCGCTGTATTCTTGGAAGAGGGAGCCGTATGGCTCCCTTTTTAAGAGCTGTGCTTTTGCTGTATCGGACATCTTCGCGTTTTTTACGTCGTACGGTTTGCGCGGATCATCAACCACTCAGTACCAGCCTTACAAAGTAATGAAAAACTTCATGCGTGGAATGTGGGGGCTGCGGATGTGTGGCGTATGACCGTGAGATTGCCCACCGCCGATGGTTATGAAGCAATCCATGTCATGACTACTGGTCTCGGCCACCATGACTATGAATGCCCATAAATGGCTTTTTAAATAACATCATCGCAGCGAGCCGCCTATCCGGTGGGCAGGTTTTCCATTGGTCTATTGGCAACGCCTCGCAGGCCCCACTCACCGCTAGAGGCTTAAGGCCGCTTTTACGCTATAATCCCGCCCTTTAGCTGCCCCGCACCCCTGATGCGCGGCACATCCATTTTTTGCGGCGCTTGTCGCCCGTATGCAGACATAAGAGGCTAGACCCTGTGGCATTGACGATTCTTGGCCTGTCCGGCGCCCTTAGCCATGATCCTTCCGCAGCGCTGTACATTGACGGCAAGCTGATCGCGGCGGCCGAGGAAGAGCGCTTCGTACGCGATAAACATGCAAAGAACCGCATGCCCTACGAGTCGGCGAAGTTCTGCCTGGAGCAGGCCGGCATCAAGCCTTCCGACGTTGATGTGGTGGCGATCCCCTTCGCCCCGATCAGCCTGTTCGGCGAAGCGCGCTGGCACTACGCCAAGCGTTACTGGTACGCCCCGGACCGCGCCCTCGACGCGATCCTGATGGGCAACCGTCGCTACAAGCGTTATCGCCGCAAGATTGTCTGGTGCCTGGAACAACTGGGCTTCGATCCGAAAAAGATCAAGATCGAACCGGTCGAGCACCACCTGGCCCACGCTTCCAGCGCCTACCACTGCTCGGGTTTCCAGGAAAAAACCGCGATCCTGGGCATCGACGGCAAGGGTGAGTACGCCACGACCTTCTTCGGCTATGGCGAAAACGGCAAGATCCACAAGATCAAGGAATGCTTCGACCCGGACTCCCTGGGTGGCCTGTACGGCGCGATCACCGAGTTCCTCGGTTTTGAAATGCTCGATGGCGAATTCAAGGTCATGGGCATGGCGCCCTACGGCGATGCCAGCAAGTACGATTTCTCGCGCCTGGCCTCGTTCGAAAACGGCGAATTGGTGATCAACACCGACTACGCCAACGTAATCGGCCTGCGCCGTTATAAAGAGAAGGGCAAGGGCTTCTACTTCTCGCCGAAACTGATCGAGTGGCTCGGTCCGAAACGTGAAGGCGACATCGCCGACGAACCGTACATCCACTATGCGGCGAGCATGCAGGCGCTGTTCGAGAAGCTCGCACTGCAAATGATCGACCACTACCTGGGTGACGTGCTCAAGGAAACCGGCAAGCTGGCCTTCGCCGGTGGCTGTGCGCTGAACGTCAAGCTGAACCAGAAGATCATCGCCCGTGACGACGTCAAGGAGCTGTTCGTGCAACCGGCTTCCGGCGACGCCGGCACGGCAGTGGGGGCGGCGGCTTATGTGTCCCACGCCCGTGGCGTGCCGGTGGAGAAGATGGAACACGTCTACCTCGGCCCCGCCTACAGCAACGAAGATGTGATCGCCGCGTGCGCCCGTCATCCGAGCAAGCCTGAGTGGCGCAAAATCGACAACACCCCAGAGCGCATCGCCAAGATCATGGTCGACGGCAACCCCGTGGCCTGGTTCCAGGGCCGCATGGAGTTTGGCCCGCGTGCCTTGGGCGGTCGCTCGATCATCGGGTGCCCAAGCGCCAGTGGCGTGGCCGATCGCATCAACGAACAGATCAAGTTTCGCGAGCGCTGGAGGCCTTTCTGCCCGTCGATGCTCGACACCGTTGCACCGCAGATGATCAAGGTCGACCATCCGGCACCGTTCATGACCTTCACCTTCGAAGTGGCCGAGGAATGGAAAACCCGCGTGCCGGAAGTCGTCCATGAAGACGGCACCTCCCGGGCCCAGGTGCTCAAGCGCGAATACAACCCGCGCTACTACGACATGATGAAGGCCCTGGAAGTCCTGACTGGCAATGGCGTGTCGCTGAACACCTCGCTCAACCGTCGTGGCGAGCCGATGATCTGCTCGCCGACCGACGCGCTGAACATGTTCTTCGGTTCCGACCTGCAGTACCTGATCATGGAAGACATTCTGGTGGTCAAGGACGGTGTGGACGCTTATGACTGAAGTGCTGGTCAGTGTCATCATTCCGGCCTACAACTACGCCGAGACCTTGCCTCGCGCGGTGAATTCAGTCATTGCGCAGTTGAGCCAAGCCCAGGCTGAGTTGTTGGTGATCGACGATGGTTCCACCGATGCAACGCCCCAGGTCCTGGAGCAATTGCAGGCCGAACATGCCGGGGGCTTCCGAGCCTTGCGCAAGCCCAACGGCGGTCTGTCATCGGTCCGAAACCGCGGGATTGAGGAGGCTCGGGGGCAATACCTGATCTTCCTCGACGCCGATGATGAGATGGCACCCGGTGCCCTTGCCGCGGTGACCCAGCATATAACCAGTCATCCCGAGACTCGCCTGGTCATCGGCGGCCACTGGTCGGTGTTTGCGGACGGACGTCGTGTCGAGCATGAAGTAAAGCCACTACCGACCACACCGCGTGGGCGTGTTCGGGGTTATCTGCTGGACAAGACGGTGACGCTGTCCAACGGTGCCTGTGCAATGCATCGCGAAGTATTCGGGCCGGGCAACTACCCAGAGCATCTGCGCAACGTCGAAGATATCCCGGTGTTTGCCCAGGTGCTGGCGCGTTTTCCGTGCACCGTACTCCCACAGCCGCTGGCGCTGATCCACAAGCATGGCGACAGCATGCGCCATGACCTCAGGCAGAGCCTGGCGGCGGGCGTGGGCATGGTGGACGAAGTGTTTTCCCCGGCACGCATGCCGCAGGAACTGCAGGACCTGCGCCAAGCCTTCATGGCCCAGCGATGCCTGTCGTTGTTCCGCGATTGCTACAGTGCCGGCGACTATGCCAATGCCAAGGTTTTTTATGCCCAGGCCATTCGTACCGATCTTCGGTCTATCACGCGCTGGTCCTACACGCGCAAGGCCATCCGGTTGTTGTTCAAGTGAGCGCCTCGAGGTCTGACGACAATAGGTTCCAGGCCGACGGAAGCTGGGCCCGAAAGGCGCATGAACTGGACCGCTATCGCTGGAAAGTGCTGCGCGAGCGTCACGGTCGCCTTGGCAGTCTGTTGCGACTGGCTCGTGATGTGCTGGTGGATGTCGCGACTGGACTGCGCGCCAAGGCGTGCCTGAAGCGTTCGACAGGCGCGGCACCCTGCCAAGTGCTGCTGTTGCATTCGGCACCGAAGTCCATGGCACTGCAGCGCAAGAACGTGCTGATCGATGCCCTGCGCAAGCGCGGCCATCAACTGACGGAGGCCGCGCTGCGCTCTCCTGCCGACGCGTGCGCCCAGCGTATGCTCGTGGCGCCGCCACAGGCCGTACCCCTGCGTTACCTGGTCTATGCCGCCCACGCTCAATGGCTGGTGGAGACCTACCGACCCAAAGTATTGATCAACGAACGCAATGGCAGCCTCCATGCGCCGTTCCTGCGCCTGGCGTTGGCTGCGCAGGGTGCCCGGTTGCTGCACCTGGCCCATGCCACGACGTTGGAGTCATCCCGCCGGCTGGGTATGAACGACTACGATTATTACGGCGTTTTCGGGCGCAGTTCGCTGGAAGCCTTGCAAGAGCGTCGACTGCGGTTCGGTGAGTCGACAGTGGTGCTGGTCGGTTCCTACCTTGTCGACGAAAGCTATGACCTGCCTGTCGCTGATCCCTGCATCAAGACATTGTTGGTCTTGGGGGTAGGGCCTGATCGAGAAAAAGAGTCCGGTTATGAGGATAGCTATCGGCTGCTGCGCGATTGGGCCGGGCGCAATCCGCATTATCGCCTGCTGTTCAAGCGCCACCCGCGCAGCAAGGCGCAATTCTGGATCGACGCGGCGACGCGATTCGCCAACGTTGAGCTGCTGGATATCGACTGCTCGCTGGCACAGGCACTTGCCCAGGCCAGCGTAGTCGTCAATATCATGTCCAATGCCGGCATCGAGGCGGGGCTGGCAGGCCGGCCGGTGATACATGTGAATGCTGGCAACGATGTGGATATTTTTTCCCACGCGTTGTTCTTCGGGCCGCAAGTGCGCGACGAGCAGGCTTTTTCCCAGCAGTTGCAGGCGCTAGAGCGCGATTATACGGATTGCGTGGTCAAGGCCCGCGGCTTCGCCGATTATCACTTGGTACACGGTTCCAAGGGGTTGGCAAAGACCGTCGAGCTGGTCGATGACTTGTTGCGCGACAGGGATCCCGCGCAGGACTTCGAATTATCCAGGCTGCCTGCCGCCGGCTGACTGGCGATTCAGGTACCGAGCGCGAGCCTCAGCTCCCGTTCGTTGCAGGTCTGCTGATGGCTGAGGTAGTGCTCCAGGAACCGATTGTTCCTGAGCAGCCATTCGCGATCCTGGCGGTAGCGCAACATGTGTTTGAAGTTGCGCAGGCGCAGCCCTTTGCGCAGCGGCTTGCCATAGGCCCTCAGGTCGGCGACGTCGATCAGCCCCAGCGTGTCTTCAGGTGTCAGCACGACGTTGCCCAGGTGCGCGGAGCGAAAATAGATGCCCTTCTGGTGGAGGCCAGCCATGAACTCACCGAGTCGTGCCTGAAGGTCGGCAGGGGCATCCCCGTCCAGCAATTGACGAAGGGTGCGACCAGGCAGCGGGTCGTAATGGACCGCGTCACGCTCGATGGAGGGAATGCGAAAGACCTGGCGAACCCGCGGACACTCAATGCCGCGCTCGTGCAAGGCCTGGCAGTTGTCGGCAAAGCGCCTGGCATACGGCGACCATAGCGCGGAGGTCAGCAGACGCTTGCGCCGGAACAGCTTGAGTATCGAGCCATCGGCCAGGCGCAGCACTTTATCCCCTTGGCGATCGGCTTCGAGGACATCGGCACCTTCGCGCAGGTCGAGGTAAACAGTAGGATCAAGCGTTTGCATCAAGGCTCCAAGGCTTGGCCCGATGGGAGGGGCAGCCGGGTATGTTAGCGCAGTGTGC
Source organism: Pseudomonas sp. CG7 (assembly GCF_023701885.1). Classification (NCBI taxonomy): domain Bacteria; kingdom Pseudomonadati; phylum Pseudomonadota; class Gammaproteobacteria; order Pseudomonadales; family Pseudomonadaceae; genus Pseudomonas; species Pseudomonas sp. CG7. The sequence goes on from NZ_JABAEE010000017.1 coordinate 22,396, forward strand.
AGGCGGCAAAAACCGCTGTGGTATAGTCGCGTCAATTTTCACCGGGGCGTTCGCCTTGTTCACGGCTCGCCTGGCGCCGTCTTTCTGGATATTCCATGACGAAAACGCTGTTCATTTCCCTGGCCAAGCACCAGGGTCTTTATTTCAATCGCTTGCTCAACGAAACCGAGCTGCAAGGTAAAGTCGTTTCTCCTCAACACATGCCCTGGCCAAGGTCTCTGCGAATCTCCAGGATTGTTTCGCGCATCGATTGGTCGAGCCTGATCGAAGAGAAATGCGAGGAGCGTCGGGTCAAGAAAAAAAACAATGGCACGCTGTATCGCCTGTTGCTACGCCTCGAACTCCTGTGGATGGCGCTGCGCGCCCAGGCCTTGCTTGACCGGGAGCGCCCCGATGCGTTGGCGTTCTGGAACGGCGCCCATCGTTACTGCCGGTTGCTGGCGGCACTGGCGCCGGCCGGTTGCAAGACCTTCTTCTTCGAAAACGGCCTGTTGCCCGACACCACTACGGTGGATCCGCGCGGCGTGAACTACCTGAACGCGGTTCCGCGCGACGCAAGTTTCTACCTCGATTACCCGCATCCAGTGCCGGAAAGCCAAGCTGCGCCGGTGCTGATTCCTCGTGCGCCACGCAGTGCCGGACCGGCCCCGATCATGCTGCCCGCGCAGTTCGTCTTCATTCCGTTCCAGGATGATCGCGACAGTCAGGTCCGCCTGTTTTCCCCCTGGATCAGGAACATGCGCGATATGTTTGCCTTAGGCGAGCGACTCGCCGAGGAGACGGGCATGACTGTGGTGTTCAAGGAGCACCCGTCCAGCCGCGAGACCTACCCCGAGCTGCACGAGCGCACCCATGAACGCCTGCTCTTCGCCAACGGCAATGCCACGCAACAGTTGATCGAGGCCAGTCAGTTCGTGATCACGGTCAATTCGACCGTGGGGCTGGAAAGCCTGCTGCTGGGCAAGCCCGTGCTCACGCTTGGCCAAGCCTTTTTCAATGTGGAAGGGCTGGTGATGCATGCTGATAATGCCGACCAGGTCATGGCGTTGGCCCGTGGATTCCCGCAATGGCCGCTCGATGAGCGCTTGAGGCGCAACTTCCTTCATTATCTTTCCGAGAGCTACTGCATCAAGGGCAGCTGGAAAAATGCCGATCAGGCTCAATTGCAACGGGTCGCCGATCGGATTCTGAGCAGAACCTGAATGTTGAACACTATAAAAAGACTTATCGACCAGGACGTCCTGGTGGCATGGGCGTCCATTGGCTTTCTGGTTCTTCTATGTGGTGCTTGGGTACTGCCGGAAAACAAGCTTTATCACCAGTTGTTGATTTTCCTGCTGTGGCTGCCTGCCTTGCTGGCGTTGTTCCGTCGGGATTTTCGGTTGTTGCTCAAGCAGCCCGAGTGCGTGTTCTACGCATTGTTCATGGCCTGGACGTTGCTGGTGCTTTGGATCGAGGGAGGAGAGAACGTCCTTGGCAAGGTCAAGGTCACGATCTATGTGACACTGACGCTGTCTGGCATATTGCTGGCGGCACAGAACCGTGCATGGCGGTTCGAGTCGATGTTGCTGTATGCATCGATCGTGGGCGGTGTTTTTGCTTTGGCCTCTTGGGTCTATTTCTACCCGTTCAGCGCCCGGCCTTTCAGCGCGCGAGTACTTGCGATCGGTTTGTGGGACACCGCCATCCCTGCCGCGCATGCGGTGGGAGCCCTTGCGATCATCGGCACATTCATGTTGCAGACCAAACGTTTCAGCCCTTGGGTGATGATGCTTCTGATCATTCCTGCCTTGGGGTACGCGGTATTTTTGGGCTTCAACCAGACCCGTGGTGTATGGATCGGCCTGCTGGCCGGTCTGTTGATGGCGGGCGTGGCGCGACCGTCGCGACTGGCCGCGGCATTGATCGCTCCGGTGATTGCCGGGATCGCATTGATCGCCGTATTCGCGCCGGAAATCTTTCTGCAGCGTGGTGTGTCCTACCGTCCAGAGCTATGGGGTGCTGGCATTCGATTGATGTTGGAGCATTGGGCAACAGGGCTGGGTTTCCATGAATATCTCATTCCTGTCGCCGAAATCCGGCGGCCATTCAAGCATCCCCATAACCTTTTCCTGGATACCGGTGTACGCCTCGGTGTGCCTGGCCTGATGTTGTATGGCTTGCTATGGCTGGCTGCGGGCTGGCGTGGTTGGATTTCGCGTGCGCAACCGCTGGGTCAGGTGCTGCTGATACTGTGGGTCTTCTCCGGCGTGTCATTACTGACAGATGGCATTGGCCTATGGCTCAAGCCCAACGCGGACTGGCTGATTACTTGGCTGCCCATTGCGCTGAGCATAGTATTGGCGGCTCGGGGTAACCCCGGCATCAAGGTTTCCAATGGGAGTGTTCCTGCCTCCTGATCATGCGGCCGTGCCGTGAGGAGCCCTCCTGACGGCACTCCCACTCCTTCGTCCTGGCTGGGCCAATGTTGCAATTGGTTCGCTGTTACAATCCGCAGCTTGTCTGTCTTTTCAAACGTGCGAGGCGCACCGAATGGCCAATTCCGACCAGCAATCGAGCATGAAGATTTACGTGCGATTGCTAAAGTACGTACTCCCGTATTGGGGCGCTTTCGCCGTCAGTATCGTTGGCTTCGTGTTGTTCGCATCCAGCCAGCCGATGCTGGCGGACATGCTCAAGCATTTTCTCGACGCACTGCAAAAGCCCAATGACACCCAGTTCATGGGGGTATCGCTGGTACTGGGGGTGCCGCTGCTGATCGTGCTGATCGCGGTCTACCAGGGTATCGGTTCTTTCCTGGGCAACTACTACCTGGCCAAGGTCGCCCGGGGTGTGGTCCATGACTTGCGTTGCGCGTTGTTCGACAACCTGCTGACCTTGCCCAACCGCTACTTCGACAACCACAACTCCGGTCACCTGATTTCCCGCATTACCTACAACGTGACCATGGTCACCGGCGCCGCCACCGATGCCATCAAGGTCGTCATCCGGGAGGGGTTGACCGTGGTGTTCCTGTTTGGCTACCTGCTCTACAGCAACTGGAAAATGACCCTGGTGTTGCTGGCGATCCTGCCGGTCATTGCCCTGCTGGTGAGCAGCGCGAGCAAGAAATTCCGCAAGCAAAGCAAGAAAATCCAAGTGGCGATGGGCGATGTGACCCATGTGGCGTCGGAAACCATCCAGGGTTACCGCGTGGTGCGCAGCTTCGGCGGCGAAAGCTATGAGATCGAACGGTTCCACAAGGCCAGTGCCGATAACATGAACCGCAGCCTGGGCATGACGCGCACCCAGTCGATCTACACGCCGATGCTGCAACTGGTGATCTACATCGGCATGGCCGTGTTGATGTACCTGGTGCTTTACCTGCGTGGCGATGCCTCGGCAGGTGAGCTGGTGGCCTATATCACCGCCGCCGGCTTGCTACCCAAGCCTATCCGCCAGTTGTCGGAAGTCAGCGCCACGATCCAGAAAGGGCTTGCCGCGGCGGAGAGCATTTTCGAGCAACTCGACGAAGAGCCTGAAGTCGATACGGGGACCCAGGAGATGGCCCGGGTCAATGGTCGGCTGGAAGTGCGCAACCTGAGCTTCCAGTACCCGGGCACGGAAAAACTCGTGCTCGACGATATCTCCTTTACCGCCGAAGAGGGCCAGATGATCGCCCTGGTAGGGCGCTCGGGCAGCGGCAAGTCGACCCTTGCCAACCTCATCCCGCGTTTCTATCACCACGACAAGGGGCAGATACTGCTCGATGGCGTGGATGTCGAGCAATACCGGCTGAACAACCTGCGTCGACACATTGCCTTGGTGAACCAGCAGGTCACGCTGTTCAACGACAGCGTGACGAACAACATTGCCTATGGCGATCTCGCCGGTGCACCGTTCGAAGATGTCCGCAGGGCGGCCGAAGATGCCTACGCCGCCGAGTTCATCGAGCAAATGCCGCAGGGCTACGACACGCTGGTGGGCGAGAACGGCGTGCTGCTTTCCGGGGGCCAGCGCCAGCGCCTGGCGATTGCCAGGGCGTTGCTCAAGAACGCTCCGCTGTTGATCCTCGATGAGGCGACATCGGCCCTGGACACGGAGTCCGAGCGCCACATCCAGGCCGCCCTGGACCAGGTGATGAAAGGACGCACCACGCTCGTCATTGCCCACCGGTTGTCGACGATCGAAAAAGCCGACCTGATCCTGCTGATGGACAAGGGGCGTATCGTCGAGCGTGGCACCCCCGCCGAGCTGTTGGCGCTGAATGGCTTCTATGCACGCCTGCTCGATAAGGATTTCGTCGAGGGCGCCGACGAGCCGGCGAAGGAGTCCTTCGTTTGATCCTGAGTTACTGGCGGGCCTGGCGAGAAAGCGGGTGGACCCCGATAGACGCAGCGACTTATGCCCAAGCCTGGCATCAGTTCGGCGGCAGCGTGGCGCCACACCCCGATGTGGGCGAGCGCCTGGCCGGGCTGGTGGGTATTCCGGTGCGCTACCTGGGATGGCTCGTCGATGGCCAACTGCACGCCGCCATGCCCACCTGGGGGCGGCATGTGGCGCTAGCCAAGGATGTGCTCAAGCGTGAGGGCAAGCGTGGCATGCTCGACCTGGGCAATGCCGAGGTCATCCTGCCGGTCAGCCAAGGCGCCCAGGTTCGCCTGCGGCACCGCGTGCGGTATGTGTCCGAACTCAATGCTCCGCACGTCACTGGCCTCGTCGAGCAACCGGAAGGCCTGGCGCTGGCGCGTGAGCCAGAGGACTACAGCAAGAAGTTCCGCTACAACCAGCGCCGCGAACAGCGGCTGCTGGAAGACGCGGGGGGCAGTATCCGGCCCATGCTCGAACTGACCCCCGGCGAACAGGCCGCAGTGTATGCCGACCTGTTCCAGCGTCGCTGGAATTTCGAAGTGCCGGGCAAGACGCATCTGGCCGAGGTGTTCAGCCTGATGCGCGAATTCATGACCGGGTCGCTGATTTATCTGAATGACGAACCGGTGGCGATCCAGATTCTGTATCGGGTCGAGGCGCCCGGCTGGTTCAGCCTGGAATATATCAATGGCGGGGTTGATCCGCAGAGCCGCGACTTCAGTCCGGGCAGCGTGCTCAGCTTTGTCAACACCCAGGCCGAGTGGGAACTCGCCCGGGCAGCGGGCAAGCCGCTGCGCTACTCGTTCGGCCGCGCCGATCGCGAATACAAGGATCGCTGGTGCAACCGGGTTCCGGTCTATCAGGTTTGAGGGAGCACACGCAGCCCATGAGAGAGAGAAGAGAACCGTGAGCGCACGCAAGCAGCAACTGCTCAAACGCCATCGTCAACGCAAGCGCCTGGTACTCGCTGGCGTGCTGCTGGCGGCGCTGGTGCTCGGCTTTACGGTTTCGTGGTGGTCGTTGCCGGTATTTCTCCTGCTGGGCTGGGTTGCCCACGAAGCCTGGTTCTCCGATCATCTGTTCTATGCTCCGGGGGACGATTATCGCTATGACTTCCCGCCAGGTACGCCTCGGTTTCCCGTCAGTTTGACGGGGGGGAGGCTGCAACTCACGGGTGAATTCGACGCCGGGCAGACGCTGATCTTGCAGGTACGGGTAAAAAACCATTGGCTGGGACGCTTCCTCGACCCCCAAGTCTGGATTGGAGATGATCGCCAGGATCTCGAACGGGGCGTTTTCGGCGAGCGTTTTCTCAACCTGTCCGGACAAGGTTCGGCACTCGCGGATGGCACCCTGGCATTGCGCGGGCGTTTTTGCAGCATTGCCCCGCAGGCTACGTTGCATGTGCTGAGCAATCCGGATTTCGGCCAGCAGCGCCTGCTCATCGTCGCCCCCCATGCCGATGACGCCGAACTGGCTGCATTCGGGCTGTACAGCCGTGCCAGCGATGTGGCTATCGTGACGCTGACCCAAGGGGAAATCGAAGCCGAGCGCTATCGCGACATGGGCCTGGACCCCGCCGAGGCCGCTCGTCTCAAGGGGCGCTTGCGCAGTTGGGACAGCCTGGCCGTGCCGTTATGGGGAGGCGTGGCGCAACAGCAATGCGTGCAGCTGGGTTATTACTGCTTGCAGTTGGATGCCATGGCGAAGGCACCCGACCAAGGCTTCGGCTCGCGGGAGTCGGGCGAGAGCGATATCCGCCAGGTCCGCAGGTTCAATGCCTTGAGCCTGCCGGGTGACAGTGATGGCTTGCCCACGTGGCGCAACCTGGTGGCCGACCTGGCACGTCTGCTCGAACATCACCGGCCCGAGGTGGTGTTGACGCCGCATCCCGAGCTGGATCCGCACAGCGATCATGTCGCCAGCACCCGAGCGCTGATGGAGGCGATCGAGCTCAGTGCCTGGCGGCCGCGGACCTTGCTGCTCTATGCCAATCATCTGCACGACAACGACCGCTGGCCGATGGGGCCGGCAGGCCATGGCATTGCGCTGCCGCCGGCCATCGAACCCTTGCCGGCCGATGGGTTGTGGAGTCCGTCACTGGACGCTTCCACCCGTATGGACAAGGCCATGGCCCTGGGCATGCAACATGACTTGCAGGGGCGTCCTCCGTTCAAGCGGCGTTTGCGCCGCGCCATCCAGCGCCTGCTGGCCGGGCGCCGCTGGCCGCGCACCGGAGAAGACGAGTTTTTTCGCAAGGCGGTCCGGCGGCATGAGCTTTTCTGGGTTCGGCACTTGGACACCTCGTTGCAGGATGATCGCCAGGCCAGCCGCTCCTGATTCGTTGACGTGCCCGAGCCCGCCTGTGCTTTACTTTTGAGCAGCCGGCAGAGCTGGGAGATGCTTGATTCATGGAAAAGATGTCAAAGGTATCGACACATCAACAGAATTCGCCTCATGCCTCGACGGTTTCCCCCGAGGCCAGGGCCGCGATCAAACGCCAACAACCGCTATGCGTCTGGCTGACCGGGCTTTCCGGGGCGGGGAAGTCGACACTGGCCAATGCGCTGGAAGTGCGGCTGCACGAGCAGGGGCTTCACACCTGCCTGCTTGACGGTGACAACCTGCGCCGGGGTTTGTGCAGCGACCTGGGCATGACGCCTGAAGCGCGCAATGAGAATATCCGACGCATCGCCGAGGTGGCGCGGTTGATGGTCGACGCAGGGCTGATTGTCATCGTTGCGGCCATCTCACCCTTTCGATCCGACCGTGAGGCGGCGCGCCAGTTGTTTCCCGAGGGTAGCTTCCTGGAAATCTATGTCAGCACGTCCTTTGAGGTCTGTGCCCAGCGGGATCCAAAGGGGCTTTATCGGGAAGCGCGTGCCGGCCGCTTGAAGAATTTCACTGGCCTCGACAGCCCGTATGAAGCTCCCCTGGCCCCCGAGGGCAATATCGACACGGACGGCCTGGCGCTGCGCGAGGCCTGCGAGCGCTTGTGGGCATTGGTACGGCGTTGCCCCTGAAAGCGGCTATTGCATCCGGTTGCAGCCGTGCAAGAGCCTTCCTCAACCCTGTGCTAATATCGCGCCCCTGTTCATTTTGTATGTGGGATGCTCCATGAAGTTGTCCATGCCGCGATTCGATCAAGCCCCTGTATTGGTGGTCGGCGATGTCATGCTCGACCGCTACTGGCATGGCGGTACCTCACGGATTTCCCCTGAGGCGCCGGTACCGGTGGTCAAGGTCGAACACATCGAGGACCGCCCCGGTGGTGCCGCCAACGTGGCCTTGAACATCGCTGCCCTCGGCGCGCCGGCGTCCCTGGTGGGCGTGACCGGTGACGACGAGGCCGCCGACAGCCTGACCAACAGTCTCAAGGGGGCGGGCGTACGCGCGATATTCCAGCGCGTCGCGCACCAGCCGACCATCGTCAAGCTGCGGGTCATGAGCCGTCACCAGCAACTGCTGCGCATCGATTTCGAAGAACCGTTCGCCACCGATCCGTTGGCCCTCGGTGCCGAGGTCGACAAGCTGCTCGAAGGCGTCAAGGTCCTGGTGTTGTCGGACTACGGCAAAGGCGCGTTGAAAAACCACCAGTCGCTGATCCAGGCCGCCCGTGCCCGTGGCATTCCGGTCCTGGCCGATCCCAAGGGCAAGGATTTTTCCATCTACCGGGGCGCCAGCCTGATCACGCCGAACCTCAGCGAGTTCGAAACCATCGTCGGCGGTTGCGTCGATGAGCATGAGTTGGTGAGCAAAGGCGCGCAGTTGATGCCAGACCTCGACCTCGGTGCCTTGCTGGTGACCCGTGGCGAGCACGGCATGACCTTGCTGCGCCCCGATCACCCGGCGTTGCACCTGCCGGCCCGTGCCCGTGAAGTGTGCGACGTGACGGGCGCCGGCGACACGGTGATTTCCACCCTGGCCGCGGCGATCGCTGCCGGTGAGGAATTGCCCCACGCGGTGGCCTTGGCGAACCTGGCGGCAGGCATTGTCGTCGGCAAGCTTGGCACGGCCGCCATCAGCGCCCCCGAGCTGCGTCGCGCCATCCAGCGCGAGGAAGGCTCCGAGCGCGGCGTGCTGGGCCTGGAGCAGTTGCTGCTGGCGGTGGACGACGCCCGCGCCCATAACGAAAGCATTGTCTTCACCAACGGTTGCTTCGACATCCTGCACGCCGGCCACGTGACCTACCTCGAGCAGGCCCGGGCCCAGGGCGATCGCCTGATCGTCGCGGTCAATGACGATGCCTCCGTCAGCCGTCTCAAAGGACCCGGGCGTCCGATCAACAGCGTCGACCGGCGCATGGCGGTCCTGGCTGGCCTGGGCGCGGTGGACTGGGTGATCAGTTTCAGCGAGGGCACGCCGGAGAACCTGCTGCGCCAGGTCAAGCCGGATGTGCTGGTCAAGGGCGGTGACTACGGGATCGATCAGGTCGTGGGCGCGGACATCGTCACGGCCTACGGCGGTACCGTGAAAGTGTTGGGGCTGGTGGAAAACAGCTCGACGACGGCGATTGTGGAGAAGATCCGCAATAACTGAGCCTGTGTACTGCAGCCAGCTTGCTTTTTGTGGCGAGGGAGCTTGCTCCCGCTTGGGTGCGAAGCGCCCATAAAAAATGGGATTGCTGCGCAACCCAGCGGGAGCAAGCTCCCTCGCCACAAAAGCGCTCTGAGTCGTGTGGTTTCTAACGAGCCACCTTGCGCGGCACGATCTTCTTGAGCAACTGCCGGGCCTTGCCCTTGAGTCGGGTCAGGCCCGACTCCTTGCCCGGTGGCGTCAGCCCTTGCTGGCGCAGCCAATCCTTCCAGCGAATCCGCTCGTCGCGCACCAGCCAGCCGTCCTGCCGGGCGAAACTTTCCGCCAGGTACAGGCCACGGGTGCTGGCCGGGTGCAACTGATCCTTTTTCAAGGTGTACAGCTCGGGCAAGGGCTGCCCGTCCTGCAGGGGCATCAGGTACAGGTCCGGGCGCTTGCGGTCCAGGCGGGCCACCAGTTGGTCACCTTCCAAGCGTTCATCGACGTGAAACAGGCTCAGGGACTTGGCTTCCTTGGGCACATCCAGGCGCAAGTCATAAATCAATTGCAGCGATGCCGTCGGCAGGTGCACGTAGGCCCGTGGCCGCTCGATCAGTTGCAGGTTGGCGCTGCGCACCGGGCGGGCCGAGCCCGACAGCGGCGTCAGGCGAAACGGCAAAGCTTCGCGGTAATGCAGGGCCGTGGCGTAGGGGGCCGGCAGCCAGGTGTCGTTGAAGCGTCCACCCAGCCAGCCTTCAGGGGTTTCCAGCAGGCACTCTTCGGCAATTTCGCTGATGGCGGTGAGCAGCGGCAGGTTCAGTTCGTGGGCCGGGACATAGCCGGAAATCAGCTTGAGCACCACGTCGCCGCGATCCTGCCGACGCTGGCGCACCAGCACCCAATAATCGCGGTTCTGCCAATGCAGCGTCAGGCGTACCGAGACGCCCAGATTGGCCAGCTCCAGGGAAAAACGCTCGGCATCGGCCACCGCGACAGGGCGGCGGCGCTGCAAGGTCTGGGCGAAATTCAGCGGCATCCCGACACTCTGGTAAGTCAGGCCTTCGGGGGTCGCTTCGACGAACAGGGGCAGGGTCTTGAAGTTGCTTGGGTTCTTTCTGATGAGCGTACGCGGCATGTCGGCTCCTTCCTTCAGGCCGCGTAGGGCGGCGTCAGTGTTTACGCAGGACCGTGGCGACGGTCGCGACGTTGTGGGCGAGGTGCAGCGGATTGATGGTGCCGACAATAGCACTGGCGACCCCAGGATGCTCAAACAACAGTTCGAAACTGGCGCGAACCGGGTCTACCCCGGGGCTCAGGCAGACGTGGCCGCTGGCCAGGGCTTTTTTCACCAGGATCGCTTTGCCGTGTTTGCTGGCGTAGTCAATGACAGCCTTTTCGTTTCGTTCGTTCAGATTGTAGGTGACCATCGCGCAATCGCCTTGCTCCAAGGCTCTGAGGCCGCCGTCGACGGTCTTGCCGGAAAAACCGAAGCCGCCGATCTTGCCCTCGCGCTTGAGCGCCGCCAGCGTCGGGTAGACCTCGCTGTCGTTGAGGATCGCCAGGTCGTTGCCGTCGGAATGCACCAGGATCAGGTCGATATAGTCGGTTTCCAGGCGCTTGAGGCTGCGCTCCACCGAGAGTCGGGTATGGGCGGCGCTGAAGTCGTGGCGCGACTGGCCGTCACTGAATTCTTCGCCGACCTTGCTCACAATCACCCAGTCCTGGCGTTGGCCACGCAGCAGCGGGCCAAGGCGTTCTTCGCTGCGGCCGTAAGCCGGCGCGGTGTCGATCAGGTTGATGCCCAGGTCACGCGCCAGTTTGAGCAACATGCGCGCTTCGTTGTCATCGGGAATCTGAAACCCGTTGGGGTATTTGACGCCCTGGTCGCGGCCCAGCTTGACGGTGCCCAGGCCCAGGGGGGAAACCCGCGGGCCGTTATGGCCGAGGGGGCGGTAGAGGTCATGCAGGGTCGCTTGGATCATGGCAGCAGTTGCTCCCAGGCAGGCACGCCCATGGGCGGCTTCGGCAGGTCCGGCAGCGGGGCCGGGTGACTGGGTTGGATGCCATCGCGTTGCAGCGCGTTGAACACCCGATCGGCGAAGTCCGGGGCCAGGGCCAGTTTGGTCGGCCAGCCCACCAGCAGGCGTTCCTGCTCGGCGAGGAAGGCGTTATCCGGGCGGGTCAGGCCTGATTGCAGCGGTTCGGCGCGGTCAACCCGCAGCGTGGCCCATTGCGCGGTGCTGAGGTCGACCCAGGGCAACAGTTGGCCGAGTTCTTTCTGAGCTGCGGCGATCTGTGCCGCGGGCTCGCGGGCGACGGCATCACCTTCGGCAAGGTCGCCCCCCAGGTACCAGACCCATTGGCCATCGGCGGCGGGATGGGTAGTCACGGTGACGCGTGGCTTCGGTCCGCCGCCCAGGCAATGGGCGTAAAGCGGCTTGAGGCTCGGTCCCTTGACCAGGACCATGTGCAACGGCCGCGTCTGCATGGCCGGTTTGTTCAGGCCCAGGGCCTTGAGCAGGTCGGCGGTGCCCGCGCCCGCGCTGAGGATAATGCGTTGGGCACGGATCTCGCGGTCGTCGACCTTCAGCCCGACCAGCTCACCGGCTTCGCGCAGTGGCTCGATGCGCTGCCCGGCCAACAGGCTGTCGCCGGCCAGTTCCGCCAGGCGCGCGATCAGGCTGGGCACGTCGACCACCAGTTCGGCCAGGCGATAGACCTTGCCCTTGAAGCGCTTGTCTTGCAGGGCCGGCGGCAGTTGATCGCCCTTGACTTGGTCGACCCGTCCGCGCACGGCCTTGCTGGCGAAGAAACTGGTGAGGTTGCCGGCCAGGGTGCCCGGGGACCAGAGGTAATGGGCGTCGGACAGCATGCGTACGCCGGACAGGTCCAGTTCGCCTTCACCTTTCAGGGCTTCGCGCCAGCGGCGCGGCATGTCGGCGATGGCTTCCGAGGCCCCGGTCAAGGCGCCATGCAACGCGTACTTGGCGCCGCCATGGATGATGCCCTGGGATTTGCCACTCTGCCCGCCGCCGAGGCTGGCGCTTTCCACCAGCACAGTCGAGAACCCCTGGCGACGCAGGCGGGCGTTCAGCCAGAGGCCGGCGACGCCTGCGCCGACAATCAGAATGTCGGTGGAAATAACGGATGGCATGAGCGACCTCAGTGTTCAAGACGAGGGCGCAGTATACAGACTCGCTGCGCAGGGCATTTGTTGGCGATCAACGTAGGCCACATGGGAGCAAAGCTTTTGTGGCGAGCGAGCTTGCTCCCGCTGGATCGGGCAGCGGTGCCCAGCTTTTTGGGGCTGCTGCGCAGCCCAGCGGGGGGGACCGCCCTCGGCACACCGGCCGTAAGCCCGCAGTTGGGGGGGGGCCAGCTCAATATCGGTGTGTTCCAACTCAATGGCAGTGTTTTCAGTGCCCAGCAGTCTTGGAAAAGAGTTGGATCACGACAACCCCAAGAACAATCAACGCCATCCCCAACATCGCCGGCACGTCCAGTTTCTGCCCGTAGATGAACAGCGCCGCCACGCTGACCATGACGATTCCCAGTCCGGCCCAGACTGCATAAGCCACGCCCACCGGTACGGTGCGCACCACCAGCGTCAGCATCCAGAACGCAGTGCCGTAGCCAACGATGACCAGCAGCAAGGGCAGGGGTGTGCTCAGGCCCTTGATCGCTTTCATCGAAACGGTGGCGATCACTTCGGCGCAGATGGCAATGGCCAGGTAGTAGTAGGCGTTCATGGGCGATTCCTCTTTGACGGTTGCATCTTTCGATGGGGCCATTCTAGAGATCGTCCAGATGCGGTAAAGTCATTACCTATCTGTATTGGAGATAGGTTGAGCCATGAACGTGCAGTGGAACCTGGAGCAATTGCGGTTGTTTGCCGAAGTCGCCGAGAAGCGTTCGTTTTCCGCCGTGGCCCGGGACCAGCGCAAGGCGCAATCGGCCATCAGCAGCGCGATTGCCTTGTTGGAAGACGACTTGGGGGTGAGCCTGTTCGACCGCAGCAGCGGTCGCCAGCCTAAACTCACCGATGCGGGCGTGGCGCTGCTTGAGGAGGCCAGGGAAGTGCTGCGCCAGTGCGAGCGCCTCAATGGTCGCGCCCTGGCCTTGATGCGCGGGCAGGAAGCATCGCTGCGCCTGGCCCAGGACGAGGCCATGCCTTATCAGCCGGTCATCGACAGCCTGGCGGCCCTGGCCGAGCAATTCCCCACCCTCGAAGTGCAACTGGCCAGCGCCGCCCAGGGCGATGTGGCGCGCAAACTGGTGGAGCGGCGCGCCGACCTCGGCTTGCTGTTCTATCACGATCAGATCCCCGAAGCGCTGGAGCGCCGGGTGCTGGGCAGCGTCGAGATGGTCACGGTGTGTAGCCGGGGCCATCCTTTGGCGAACCACGCGTATGTGAGCTGCCGGGACATGGCCCGGCACCGCCAGTTACTGATGGCGACCCAATCGAGCGTCTATCCCGGTAGCGAGCAGGCCAGCCCGCAGGTGTGGCGGGCCGACAGTTTCTATGTGTTGGCCGAATGGCTGAGGAGTGGCCTGGGCTGGGCGTGGCTGCCACGGCATGTGGTGCAATACCCGGCGTACCTGGGCGATATGATCGAGCTCAACAGCGAATGGACCCCGCCGGCCCTGGTGGTGGAACTGGTCTGGCGCCGCGATGAACCCCTGGGCCCGGCCGCTCGTTGGCTGGCGGAACGTTTTGCCGTGCAGTTGCAGGCGATCGGCTGAAAAACCGATAAACTCCGCCGCCATGAACAGAACTCTCTATAGCGCATTGTTTTATCTGGGGCTGCCACTGGTAGCGATTCGGCTGTGGCTGCGGGCCCGCAAGGCGCCGGCTTATGCCCGGCGCATTGGCGAGCGGTTCTCCTGGGGGCTGCCGGCCATGGCCCCGGGGGGCATCTGGGTGCACGCGGTGTCGGTGGGCGAGAGCATTGCCGCCGCGCCGATGATCCGCGCCTTGCTGCAACGTTATCCACAGCTGCCAATCACCGTTACCTGCATGACGCCCACCGGATCGGAGCGAATCCGGGCGCTGTTCGCCAACGAGCCGCGTATCCAGCATTGCTATTTGCCTTACGACTTGCCGTGCGCCGCCAAGCGTTTTCTTGACCAGGTTCGGCCGAAACTGGCGGTGATAATGGAAACCGAGCTGTGGCCCAATCACATTCACCAATGCGCCCGGCGCGGCATTCCCGTGGCCCTGGCCAACGCGCGGCTGTCGGAGCGTTCGGCGCGGGGTTATGCCCGCTTTCCCAAGCTCACCCGGCCGATGCTCGCCGAGATGAGCCTGTTCGCCGTACAGACGGAAGCCGAAGCCGAGCGTTTTCGCCAATTGGGGGCTCGGGCGGAAACCGTCGAGGTCACCGGCTCGATCAAGTTCGACCTGACCATCGATCCGCAGTTGCTCGAAAGTGCCAGTGCCTTGCGCCGTGAGTGGCAGGCGGTGGACCGCCCGGTGTGGATCGCCGCCAGCACCCATGAGGGTGAGGACGAAGTAGTGCTGGCCGCCCATCGTCGGCTGCTCGACAGTTATCCCGATGCGTTGCTGATCCTGGTGCCCCGTCACCCCGAGCGCTTCGATTCAGTGCATCAACTGTGTGTAAGCGAGGGGCTGGTCACGGTGCGGCGCTCCGGTGGGCAACCGGTTACCGCCCAGGCTTCGGTGTTGCTTGGCGACACCATGGGCGCACTGCTGTTTCTCTATGCGTTGGCCGACAGCGCGTTTGTCGGTGGCAGCCTGGTGCCCAATGGCGGGCACAACCTGCTCGAACCGGCGGCCCTGGCGAAACCGGTGCTCAGTGGGCCGCACCTGTTCAACTTCCTCGAAATCGCCGCGCAACTGCGTGCCGCCGGTGCGCTGGCCGAAGTGGAGGATGCCGAGAGCCTGGCCCTGGCGGTCCAGCGCCTGTTCGAACTGCCCCGGGACGCCCAGCGCATGGCCGAGGCGGGGCTTGCGGTGATGCGCCGCAATCAGGGCGCGTTGCAGCGGTTGCTGGAGGGGTTAGGGCGGTTGCTCGGCTGAGCTGTTGTGGCGCGGGAGCTTGCTCCCGCTCGGCTGCGAAGCAGCCGCTAACCGGTCATCACGATTCTGACTGACAGAGCGCGGTGACTGGTTTTGGGCCTGCTTCGCAGGCCAGCGGGAGCAAGCTCCCTCGCCACAGGTAGGTCGCCCCACCACAGGAAGCCCTCGTTGCCAGTGAGGACGGTAGGTTATTGCGCTGGTCGCGAGCGCAACTGCTGTGCCGCCGCCTGTGCCAAGTCCGGCGGCAGGAAGTCCTTGTCCGGGTTGTAGTCGGGCTTGAGGTAGCGGGACAGGGCTTGCAGGTCCTCCGGACTCAACGTCCCGGCGGCCTGCTTGAGGCGCAGGTTGTCGAGGATGTAGTCATACCGGGCGTTGTTGTAGTCGCGCACCGAGGTGTACAGCTGGCGCTGGGCGTCCAGCACATCGACGATATTCCGAGTGCCCACCTGGTAGCCGATTTCCGTGGCGTCCACCGCGCTCTGGTTGGAGATGATCGATTGGCGCCGGGCCTGGACCTGTTCCACATCGGTGTTCACCGCGCGATGCAGGTTGCGGGTGTTTTCCACCACCTGGCGGCGCAGGGCTTCGCGTTGCTGCTCGGTCTGGGTGAGTTGCGAATAGGACTCGCGAACCTGGGAGCTGGTCAGCCCGCCGCTGTAGATCGGAATACTCAATTGCAGGCCGATGGTGCGTTGCTCCGCGTCGCCACCGTAGCGCTGGCCGGTGGGGCTCGGGTTGGTAAAGCCGAGGCCGTCGTTGTCACCTTTGCGGTACTGGGCGATTGCATCGAGGGTCGGCGCGTGGCCGGCCTTGCGCTGGCGCAAGGTGTCTTCGGCGGCGTCGACGGCGTAATTGCTGGCCAGCAGGTTGAGGTTCTGCTTGGCGGCAGTGTCTACCCAGGCCTTGGCGTCGTTGGGCGCCGGCGGCAGGATCGGCAGGGTGTGGACGACGCCCTGGATCGAGTTGTACTGGCGGTTGGTCAGGGTGATCAGCGCTTCGAAGGCATCTTCGACCTGGCGTTGCGCGATGATCCGGTTGGCCCGCGCGGTATCGTAGCTGGCCTGGGATTGCAGCACGTCGGTCTTGTCCGACAGGCCCACGTCGAAACGTTCGTTGGACTGGTCGAGCTGGCGCTTGAACGCGGCTTCCTCGGCCTTGGTCGAGGCCAGGTTGTCCTGGCTGCGCAGCACATTGAAATAGGCTTCGGCGCTTTGCAGGATCAGGTTCTGCTCGGTGGCAGACAACTGCAGCGATGCCTGCTCATTGACCGATTTGGCCGCTTGCAGTTGGAACCAGCGGTCTGCGCGGAAAATCGGCTGGGACAGCGTGGCCTGGTAGACCGTGGAGCTGCGGGTGGCGGTCATCGCCGGTTGGTCGAGCTCGGTACGGGTGTTGTTCAGGTCGGCACCGGCCGAAAGGTTGGGCAGCAACCCGGCGCGGGCCTGGGGCACCACTTCCTTCTGGGCGCCATACTGGGCGCGGGCGGCGGCCAGGTCGGCGTTGTTGTCCACCGCTTCCTGGTACACGCTGACCAGGTCGGTCAGGGTGGATAAAGGCGCTTCGGCGGCCCAGGCCATTCCATTGGACGCACAAGACACGGCGAGGGCCAGTGAGAGTTTGCGCAGCATGAGGCGATCCCTACGTTCAAATTGAATGCGCATAACAGGCGCGCGGCGTAGCGAGTGTAGTTGCGCCTGGGCACGGCAACAATCCTGTATATGCGCCATTCATCACGCCTTTTGCCCTGGCGATGGCGTTCTGTCGTGGTTGTGTCTAGACTGGCCGGGTTCTTGTCGGGGTGCCTTGCTATGAGGCTGAGATCGAATAATTTCGGATCCCGTTGAACCTGATCAGGTTAGCGCCTGCGTAGGGAACAAGATTTCTCGTCACCCGGCGAGTCCTCTTGTGCTTCGTCCGGGATGTCGTTCGACCATCGAACGCACTCGAGCAGCAAGCACAGCGTCCGCATTTTCGTGCAGGGACGCGTCCATTCGTTACAGGTTCGCTCCGACAAAAATCCACTGCCTGGATGTGTGTCTGGAGAGCCCGTGATGACGACAAAATCAAAAAACGCGACCAACCTCAGTGAATCGGCCCAGGTCGATCAACAATCGGTTCAGCCCTTTACCCGCTCGCAAAAAATCTACGTCCAGGGCAGCCGCCCGGATATCCGCGTGCCCATGCGCGAAATCAGCCTCGACGTGACCCCCACCGACTTCGGCGGCGAAATCAACGCGCCGGTGGTGGTCTACGACACCTCGGGTCCGTACACCGACCCGAACGTGATCATCGACGTGCGCAAAGGCCTGGCCGATGTGCGCTCGCCATGGATCGAAGCCCGTGGCGACACCGAGCGCCTGGCGGGCCTGAGTTCCAACTTCGGCCAGGAGCGCTTGGCCGACCCCGAGCTGACCAAGCTGCGCTTCGCCCACGTGAACAATCCGCGTCGCGCCAAGCCGGGTGCCAACGTCAGCCAGATGCACTACGCGCGCAAAGGCATCATTACCGCCGAGATGGAATACGTCGCCATCCGCGAAAACATGAAACTTGAAGTCGCCCGCGCCGCTGGCCTGCTTGACCAGCAACACGCCGGCCACAGCTTCGGTGCCAGCGTGCCGAAGGTCATCACCGCGGAATTCGTGCGTGACGAAATCGCCCGGGGCCGCGCGATCATCCCGGCCAACATCAACCACACCGAACTGGAACCGATGATCATCGGCCGTAACTTCCTGGTGAAGATCAACGGCAACATCGGCAACAGTGCGCTGGGTTCGTCCATCGAAGAAGAAGTGGCGAAGCTGACCTGGGGTATCCGTTGGGGTTCGGACACGGTCATGGACCTGTCCACCGGCAAGCACATCCATGAAACCCGCGAGTGGATCATCCGTAACTCGCCCGTGCCGATCGGCACCGTGCCGATCTACCAGGCCCTGGAAAAAGTCGGCGGCGTGGCCGAAGACCTGACCTGGGAATTGTTCCGCGACACGCTGATCGAGCAGGCCGAGCAGGGCGTCGACTACTTCACCATCCACGCCGGCGTGTTGCTGCGTTATGTGCCGATGACCGCCAAGCGCGTCACCGGTATCGTCAGCCGTGGTGGTTCGATCATGGCCAAGTGGTGCCTGGCGCACCACAAGGAAAACTTCCTCTACACCCATTTCGAAGACATCTGCGAAATCATGAAGGCCTACGACGTCAGCTTCTCGCTGGGCGATGGCCTGCGTCCGGGTTCGATCGCCGACGCCAACGACGAAGCGCAGTTCGGCGAGCTGGAAACCCTCGGCGAGCTGACCAAGATCGCCTGGAAGCACGACGTGCAATGCATGATCGAAGGCCCGGGCCACGTGCCGATGCAGTTGATCAAAGAGAACATGGACAAGCAGCTCGAGTGCTGCGACGAGGCGCCGTTCTACACCCTCGGCCCGCTGACCACCGACATCGCGCCGGGCTACGACCACATCACCTCCGGCATCGGTGCGGCGATGATCGGCTGGTTCGGTTGCGCCATGCTTTGCTACGTCACGCCGAAGGAACACCTCGGCTTGCCGAACAAGGATGACGTCAAGACCGGGATCATCACCTACAAGATCGCCGCCCACGCCGCCGACCTTGCCAAGGGTCACCCGGGCGCGCAGATCCGCGACAATGCCTTGAGCAAGGCGCGTTTCGAGTTCCGTTGGGAAGACCAGTTCAACCTCGGCCTCGACCCGGACACCGCCCGCTCGTATCACGACGAAACCCTGCCGAAGGACTCGGCCAAGGTGGCGCATTTCTGCTCGATGTGCGGGCCGAAATTCTGCTCGATGAAAATCACCCAGGAAGTGCGCGAGTATGCGGCGAACCAGCGCATTGAAGCGGTGGATGTCGATGTCGCCCAGGGCTTGGCGGAGCAGGCCGAGCGGTTCAAGAAGGAAGGTAGTCAGCTTTACAAGAAAGTCTGACCTGGGCGGCACTCACCTGTGGCGAGGGAGCTTGCTCCCGCTGGGCTGCGAAGCGGGCCCAAAACCAGTCACCGCGTTCTGGCAATCAGAATTGTGGTGGCCGGTTTGGCGGCTGCTTCGCAGCCTAGCGGGAGCAAGCTCCCTCGCCACAAGGATGATCCGCGCCCCAAAACAATAATCTGCCCTGAGATATCTCTGTGAACATCCAACCCAGCACCTACTCCCCCGACACCGCCGTGCCCCTGGACAAACGCGTCTTCGGCGCCCGCGATCTGTTTTCCCTGTGGTTCTCCCTCGGCATCGGCCTGATGGTCTTGCAGGTCGGTGCCTTGCTCGCGCCGGGCCTGGGCCTGAGCGGTTCGTTGCTGGCGATTTTCCTCGGCACGCTGGTGGGCGTCCTGCTGCTGGCGGCGGTCGGGGTGATCGGCAGCGACACTGGCCTGTCGGCCATGGCCGCGCTGAAGCTCAGCCTCGGCAGCAAGGGCGCGAGCGTGCCGGCGGTATTGAACCTGCTGCAGCTGATCGGCTGGGGCTCGTTCGAAATCATCGTCATGCGTGACGCCGCCAGCCTGCTCGGTGCCCGGGCTTTCAGCGAAGGCAGCCTGGGTTCGAACCCACTGCTGTGGACGCTGTTCTTCGGCGCCCTGGCCACTTTGCTCGCCGTGAGCGGGCCGCTGACCTTTGTGCGCAAGGTTCTGCGCAAGTGGGGCATCTGGTTGCTGCTGGCGGCTTGCATCTGGTTGACCTGGAACCTGTTCGCCAAGGCTGACCTGGCCGCGCTGTGGGTCCAGGCGGGCGATGGTTCGATGCCGTTGGCGGTGGGGTTCGATATCGCCATCGCGATGCCGCTGTCGTGGTTGCCGCTGATCGCCGACTACTCGCGTTTCGGCAAGCGCGCCAAAAACGTCTTCGGCGGTACGGCGGTGGGCTTCTTCATCGGCAATTTCTGGCTGATGAGCCTGGGCGTGGCCTACACCCTGGCGTTCGCGCCGAGCGGTGAAGTCAACGCGTTGCTGCTGGCCCTGGCGGGTGCTGGATTGGGTATTCCGCTGTTGCTGATTCTGCTGGACGAGTCGGAAAATGCCTTCGCCGACATCCACTCGGCGGCGGTATCGACAGGCATGTTGTCGGGGTTGAAGGTCGAGCACCTGGCCTTGGCGATTGGTGTCATCTGCACCTTGATCGCCTGCTTTGCACCGTTGGCGCAGTACCAGAACTTCCTGTTGCTGATCGGCTCGGTGTTCGCGCCGCTGTTCGGCGTGGTGTTGGTGGACCACTTCATCCTGCGCAAACGCAGCAGCCAAGTGGTGTCAGCCGCGTTGCGCTGGCCGGCCCTGTTGGCCTGGTTGGGTGGGGTGAGCACCTATCACCTGCTGGCCAATTTCTATCCGGACATCGGCGCAACCCTGCCGTCGCTGATCCTGGCAGGGTTGCTGCAACTGTTGCTGGGCCGGGCCTTCAGCTACGGCCGGGAAACAGCTCGGGCTTGAGGATGCCATTGAGGCGTGGATAGGCGATCTTCAATTCGATGTGGCCCAGGGCGTACGGCGCGATGGTGCTCACTTCGTACTTGAGGATCACCCCGCCGTAGGTCAGCGCGATGTGTGGGGTTTTCTGGAAGGACCACTGTTTCAGGAACTCGGGTTCCTGATCCAGCTTGGTGCTGATCAGCCAGCTGTTGTGAGCCACTTGCGCGGCTTTCCAGAAGGCTTCTTCCTGGCCCGGCAGCAGCATGTCCGACAGTGTCAGCACCTTGTGCTGCTGGCGCGAATAGTTGATGAAACCGCGCCCCGGCGTGCCGTGGGCACCGCCGGTGTCCAGGTAGCTGGACAGTTCGATGATCACCAGGCCGTCATGTTGCTCACGTACCTTGGCCTGCAAATAGCTGCTGTTGCCTGGCGCGGCGTTGCGCAGGAACTGCTCGCGATAGGCCGCCAGCGTCGGTGCCGCCGGGGCGTCCGGGGTGGTGCGGGTCATTTGCAGCAGGCGTTTTTCGATGATGCCGTCCAGGGCGGGTTCGGCCGGAAAGTGCAGGGTATCGATGTTCACCAACGGGCAGTCGGCACTGGCGCAACCTGGTTGCAGTTGTTCCGAAGCGTCGCGAGTGGTCTCCAGCGGTGCGCGATAGTTGGGTTGGAACAGGCTTTGGCAAGCGCCCAGGGTCAGGGCAATGGCGGCCACGGAGGCGGTTTTGAAAAGCGACATGGGCGTCCGTCATGCAACACGGAAAGGCAAAAAGTTACCCGCTTCGACTGTCAGCAAGGCAATCAGTTCGCCACTAAGCTCATTAGAGTGATTTTAAGCGCAGCCGTCCATCCCGATCTCTGGCAGGGGGCTGCCCCAAAGGGTTCGAGCGCGTTAGGATGGCGCGAAGCCGAGGTTGGAACCTCGTATTGATCGACTGCACACGAGGATTGTCATGACCGATTTCGCCAACGCCACACCGAACGCCGTGGACATCGTCAAGCGGGAGACCTGCTTCAAGGGTTTCTATAAGCTCGACCGCCTCGTCTTGCGCCACGAGTTGTTTGCCGGTGGCATGAGCCGTGAGATCAACCGTGAATTGTTCGTGCGTCATGATGCGGTGTGTGTGCTGCCCTACGACCCGCAGCGCGATGAAGTGGTGTTGATCGAGCAGTTTCGCGTGGGGGCCATTGGCAAGACCACCAACCCCTGGCTGGTAGAGTTGGTGGCCGGGCTGATCGACAAGGATGAGCAACCGGAAGAGGTTGCTCATCGTGAAGCGCAGGAGGAAGCTGGGCTTGTCTTCGCTGCGCTCTGGCCGATGACCCAATACTTTCCATCGCCGGGCGGCAGCAATGAATTCGTACATTTGTACCTGGGGCGTTGCGACAGCACGGGGGCAGGCGGCCTGCATGGCCTTCTGGAGGAAGCCGAGGACATTCGGGTGAAGGTCTGGGCCTACGAAGATGCCTTGCAAGCCGTGCGCGACGGACGTATCTGCAACGCGGCCAGCATCATTGCCTTGCAATGGCTGGCCTTGAATCGCGATGAAGTGAGGGGGCTATGGTCCTGAACAAGCTGCGCGACCGCTATCGCGTCGATCTGGTGGGGTTGCAGGCCGCCTGCGAGGCCAACTACGCCCGCCTGATGCGCTTGTTGCCAGACATGCGCAACGACCCGCTGCCACGCCGCATCGCCGTCACTCATGGCGACCAGATGCTCGGCGTGCTGGCCCTGGAAGTGCTGCAAGCCTGCCCCTACACCACCACCTTGCAGGTGCGTCAGGAGCACAGCCTGCCCTGGCTGCCGGTGCCGCAACTGGAAGTGCAGGTCTATCACGACGCGCGCATGGCCGAAGTCGTCAGCGCCGAACATGCACGACGCTTTCGTGGCATCTATCCTTACCCCAATGCGTCAATGCACCAGCCGGATGAAAAAGCCCAGTTGAACCTGTTCCTGGGCGAGTGGCTGAGTCATTGCCTGGCGCTGGGCCACGAGTTCGAAGTCGTTCGGTAGTTGTGAACCGGTTCCGGTTCGCGGGTTTCCCCTTTCGATCGTCCCCCAGCATAATTGCCGCTTCATGCAACGGCGTGATTGCGCCTGGGAGAAAGCGATTTGCCGAGCGTATCCAGCTTGACCACGGCCGATGTGGCGTTGTTGGTCCAACTGTCTGACAGCCATTTGTTCGCCGAGGCCGAGGCCTCGTTGCTGGGCATGAATACCCGTGACAGCTTGCGGGCAGTCATTGATTTGGTGCTCAAGCAGCAGCCGAACATTGACCTGATGCTCGCCACCGGGGATTTGTCCCAGGACGGCACGCTGCAATCCTATGAGGCGTTTCGGCAACTGACTGCGCGAATCGACGCGCCGGCGCGGTGGATTCCCGGCAACCATGATGAGCCGCAGGTGATGCTTGAGGCGGCGGTCAAGAGCACGTTGCTCGATCCGGTGGTGGACATTGGCAATTGGCGGGTGACGATGCTCGATTCGGCCGTGCCAGGTTCGGTGCCGGGTTTTTTGGCCGAGGAGCAGTTGATTCTGTTGGCCAATGCCTTGAGCGAGGCGCCGGAGCGGCATCATCTGGTGTGTCTGCATCATCACCCTGTTTCGATCGGGTGTGTGTGGATGGAGCCGATCGGGTTGCGTAATCCGGAGGCGCTGTTTGCGGTGTTGGATCGGTTTCCCCAGGTTAGGGCGGTGTTGTGGGGGCATGTGCATCAGGAGATAGACCGGGTGCGCGAGGGGGTTCGTTTGTTGGCTTCGCCTTCGACCTGTATTCAGTTTGAGCCGGGGAGTGAGGATTTTGCGGTGGGCTCGCAGGCGCCGGGGTATCGGTGGTTGCGGCTTTTGCCGGATGGGCGGTTGGAGACGGGGGTTGAGCGGGTGGTTGGATTTGCGTTTACCCCGGACTATGGTTCCAACGGGTATTGAGGACGAGGCGGCCTGACAGCCGGCCTATTTCTCACTGCTGTACTCCGATCCAATTGTGGGAGCGGGCTTGCTCGCGAAGGCGGCTTGACGGAGTACATATCCATTGCTGCGGTAACGGCGACTTAGGGTTCCGCCCTTACGGCGGCTCACTTTTTTTCAAACGCCAAAAAAAGTAAGCAAAAAAGGCTTGCCCCACCACTCGGTGCCTCGCCTAGGCTCGGCATGCCCGAACGCAGGCATTGCTCCGTGGGCCCACTGCGCAATGCCTGCGTTCGGCCATCGTGGTTAACGGGGCCCCAAGATCAAAAGCCAAGCCGAGGCGGCCTTAAAGCCGACCTGGCTCCCCCGCTCGTACACCCATCAGAACTGTGGGAGATCTGTGGGAGCAAAGCTTGCTCGCGAGGCGGCCTGACAGCCGACCTGATTCTCCGGTCATACCCCGAGCCGATTGTGGGAGCGGGCTTGCTCGCGAAGACGGCGGAACATCCAATACTGATGCAAGCTGGCCCACCGCTTTCGCGCGCAAGCCCGCTCCCACAGGGATCGGCAGTGGTCGCAAATTCATAGGTCACACTGACCCCATGTGGGAGCGAGCCTGCTCGCGAAGGCGGCGGCACATACAACCTGGATGCAAGCAGACCCACCGCTATCGCGAGCAAGCTCGGCTCCCACAGGGATCGGCGGTGGAGACTGATCTTATAAACGACCCAAAACCTGTGTGGGAGCGAGCTTGCTCGCGATGGCTGCCTGACAGCCGACCTGGATTGTGGGAATGGTCGGACAACCCTCCGGGCTGCAGCAGATTTTTCCGACGAGCCCTGGCGGTTGCCGGGTGGGAAGGGCTGTCGCTAGTCTTTTCCCGTCGCTGCAAATTCAGCGGTCGGGCCTGGAAACCCGATAAGTAAGGGTGCAACAGCGCGCCACATGAGATACTGCATCGCTTTTTTGCGTGTGCAGTTTTGCGTTATGGCGGCTGTGCGCGGGAGACTTTCGAGTCTGCCGGGTTTTGCTCCTTTACTCCGGTTTTCCAGCCCGCGCATAGCTGCCACCCTCTCGCCTGGAAACGGGAGATGGCGGTTCCACTACGTTAGAGGAGCTGCATCATGTTCAAAGCCACACCCAATCCCCCCGAAACCGATCCCCAAAAACTCGATGAAGCCGCCAAGCGCGCCATCGATCATTATCTCGACCCCAAGCCCGACCCCAAGAAGAAACAACCTTCAGGCCCATTGTTCTCTGTCTCGGAGAGCGCAGACACCGAAACCCTTCTAGCCTACCTCAGCGAAACCCTGGCCTCCGCCAACGCCATGCTCGGCGACCTAACCTTCGACCTGGAAGGCTCGCGTCGGCATTTTGCCCTGGGAGTCCAGCAGATGATCGAGATCAGTGAGTTGTTGGCGAACCGGGCGTTGGACATTGTTGCGCCGAGACAATGATGATTTTACGGCTGACAACGTAACCCGTGGCGAGGGAGCTTGCTCCCGCAGGCCTGCGAAGCAGGCCCTAGACCAGGCTCCGCGTTCTGTCAGTCAGATGGGGCATTGCAGGTTTGGGGCTACTGCGTAGCCCAGCGGGAGCAAGCTCCCTCGCCACAAAGCGGAGTGTCATTCAAAACACCCCAAACCACCTCGAACTCCCTGTAAACTCCGGCCTTTGCCCAACACCCAGGGAGTCGGCAATGTCGGGTTCGATCCTTTATATCCATGGCTTCAACAGCGCCCCAGCATCGACCAAAGCCTGCCAACTGGTCGAAGTGATGGCACGCCTTGGCCTCAGCGACCAGCTACAGGTGCCGGCCCTGCATCACCACCCCCGCCAGGCCATCGGTCAGCTGGAACAGGCGATTACAGAACTGGGGCGGCCGCTGCTGGTCGGCAGCTCGCTCGGCGGCTACTATGCGACTCACTTGGCCGAGCGCCACGGGCTCAAGGCCCTGTTGGTCACTCCTGCCGAGAGCCCGCATCGGATGTTCGACGGGTACCTGGGGACGCAGAAGAATTTATACACCGACGAAACCTGGGAATTGACCCACGACCACGTGACGGCCCTGGCCGAGCTGGAAGTGCCGGCGCCCCGGGATCCGCAGCGGTATCAAGTATGGTTGCAAACCGGTGACGAAACCCTGGATTATCGCCACGCCCAGCAGTATTACCGCGCCTGTGCCTTGCGCATCCAGGCCGGCGGCGACCACAGTTTCCAAGGGTTTGCCCAGCAGTTACCGGCATTGTTGAGTTTTGCCTGCATTGGCGCCGATTTGTACCAGGCGATCGACTTCACGTCGCTGTGAACCATCGCCCCTTTTTCATTGAACACTGACGACGAGACCCCATGGCCACTCCCAGCGCTAGCTCTTATAACGCAGACGCCATCGAAGTCCTCTCGGGCCTCGACCCGGTGCGCAAGCGCCCCGGCATGTACACCGACACCAGTCGGCCGAACCACCTCGCCCAGGAAGTCATCGACAACAGTGTCGACGAAGCCTTGGCCGGGCATGCGAAATCGGTGCAGGTCATCCTGCACGCCGATCACTCGCTGGAAGTCAGCGATGACGGCCGCGGCATGCCGGTGGACATTCACCCTGAAGAAGGTGTGTCGGGCGTCGAGCTGATCCTCACCAAACTCCACGCCGGCGGCAAGTTTTCCAACAAGAACTACCAGTTCTCCGGCGGTCTGCACGGCGTGGGTATTTCCGTGGTCAACGCCTTGTCGACCCAGGTGCGGGTGCGGGTCAAGCGTGACGGCAATGAATACCAGATGACGTTCGCCGACGGCTACAAGGCCACCGAGCTGGAAGTGGTGGGCACCGTCGGCAAGCGCAACACCGGGACCAGCGTGTATTTCGCCCCGGATCCGAAGTATTTCGATTCGCCGAAGTTTTCCGTCAGCCGCCTCAAGCACGTGCTCAAGGCCAAGGCCGTGTTGTGCCCGGGGCTGCTGGTCAGTTTCGAGGACAAGGCCACCGGCGAAAAAGTCGAATGGCATTACGAAGACGGCCTGCGCTCTTATCTGGTGGATGCGGTCAGTGGTTTCGAGCGCCTGCCCGACGAGCCGTTCTGCGGCAGCCTGGCCGGTAACAAGGAAGCCGGGGACTGGGCGCTGTTGTGGCTGCCCGAAGGCGGCGAAAGTGTCCAGGAAAGCTACGTCAACCTGATCCCCACGGCCCAGGGCGGTACCCACGTCAACGGCTTGCGCCAGGGACTGCTCGACGCCAGGCGCGAGTTCTGCGAGTTCCGCAACCTGCTGCCCCGTGGCGTGAAGCTGGCGCCGGAAGACGTCTGGGAGCGCATTGCCTTCGTCCTGTCGATGAAGATGCAGGAACCGCAATTCTCCGGCCAGACCAAAGAGCGCCTGTCGTCTCGCGAAGCGGCGGCGTTCGTTTCCGGTGTGGTCAAGGACGCGTTCAGCCTGTGGCTCAACGCCAACCCGGAAACCGGCCTGGCCCTGGCGGAGCTGGCGATCAACAATGCCGGTCGTCGTCTGAAAGCGAGCAAGAAAGTCGAGCGCAAGCGCATCACCCAGGGGCCGGCATTGCCGGGCAAGCTTGCCGATTGCGCCGGGCAGGACCCGATGCGTTCCGAGCTGTTCCTGGTGGAAGGTGACTCCGCCGGCGGCTCGGCCAAGCAGGCGCGGGATAAAGAGTTCCAGGCAATCCTGCCGCTGCGGGGCAAGATCCTCAATACCTGGGAAGTGGACGGCAGTGAAGTGCTGGCCAGCCAGGAAGTGCATAACATCGCCGTGGCCATTGGCGTCGATCCGGGCGCCGCGGACATGAGCCAGCTGCGCTACGGCAAGATCTGCATCCTCGCCGACGCCGACTCCGACGGCCTGCACATTGCCACGCTGCTTTGTGCCTTGTTCGTCCAGCATTTCCGCCCACTGGTGGACGCCGGCCACGTCTACGTGGCGATGCCGCCGCTGTACCGCATCGACCTGGGCAAGGAAATCTACTACGCCCTGGACGAAGCCGAGCGCGACGGCATCCTTGACCGCCTGGTGGCCGAGAAGAAACGAGGCAAGCCGCAGGTCACCCGATTCAAGGGCCTGGGTGAGATGAACCCGCCGCAGTTGCGCGAAACCACCATGGATCCAAATACCCGCCGCCTGGTGCAGTTGACCTTGGATGATTTTGAAGCGACTTCGGAAATGATGGACATGTTGCTGGCCAAGAAACGCGCCGGCGACCGCAAGTCCTGGCTTGAATCCAAAGGGGACCTGGCCGAGGTACTGGCCTGATGCGCAACGGTTTCGCCCTGGCGTTGTGGCTGTGGGCGGGGATGGTGGTCGCAGGGCCAGCGCCGGAATTGAAGCTGCTGTCCGAGCACGCCGTCGACGGCATGCGCGGTGGCAACCTGTCCGGGCTGGCGCTGTGCGGCGGCGAGATGTGGACCGTGTCCGATCGCGACGATGACCGGATCTATCGCCTCATGCCCTCCGAGGCGCCGGTCTGGCAGGCCGAGGCGGTTGGAATCGAGGTGCCGAAGGTGCCTGACAGCGGTTTGCCCTGGGGCTTGAGATCGCGAACCTGGGCGGCGTCGTTCCTGCGCGGTGGCGAGCTGGATTTCGAAGGCATCAGCTGTGACAGCGCCGGCAATCGTTATGTGGTCAGTGAATCCCATGCCGCCGTGCTGTACATACCGCCGACGGGGGCCGCATCCTGGCTGAAAATTGCCCCGACGATGATCCGCCAGGCCCGCGCCAGTGGCATGTTGCTGCATTTCAATGCGTTGTTCGAAGGCCTTGCGGTCAGCCCGGCCGGCGACCAGTTGTGGTTGGCGGCCGAGCGTGAGCGTCGCGGCCTGGTGCTGATCAAACGCCAGCAAACGGTGTGGGACTGCGACGGCAATTGTGTCTTGCTCAGCGAAGCGGGCCAGGAAATGCAGCCGGCGCAGTTCCCCAAGGCCAAGGCGGTTTCCCGGGATTTCGCCGACCTGTCATTGTTCAATGGCAAGCTGTTTACCTTGGAGCGCAACGCCTATCAGATCTGCCGGCGTGACCCGCAGACCGTCCAGGTGGAACGTTGCTGGTCGTTCGCCGCCGAGGCGTTGCAGGATAACCGTCGTTATCCCCAGCCTTATGGGCTGGCCGAAGCGCTGGTGGTGGACGCCGACGGAGCCTGGATCGGCCAGGACAACAACGACGGTACGCGGGCCGATGGCGAACAGCGGCCGATTGTCTGGCGCTTCGCCGCGCCTGACGGTGGCTGGAGTGCCTCGCCGTGAGCCAGCAACCACCGGGCAAGCGCGCCGGCCGGGTGCTGATGATCCTGGCCTGGTGCGCGGCGCTGTTTCTGGCGACACGGTTTTTTGCCCAGTGGGAGCAGCGGGAACTCAACCCCAATGCCCAGGTGCAGTCGCAAAAAGGCGAAGGTTTTATCGAGGTGAAGCTGGTCGGCAACCGGCAGGGGCATTTCGTCGCCAGCGGCCAGATCAACGGCCAGCCGGTGGACTTCATGCTCGACACCGGTGCCACCGACGTGGCGATTCCGTTGGAATTGGCCGAACGCCTCAAGCTGGAAAAAGGTTTCGGCGTGACCTTGAGCACCGCCAATGGTGTGAGCGAGGGCTACCGCACGCGCATCGACCGGCTGCAGTTGGGTGACATCGTGCTGCGCGATGTCCGTGCCCTGGTGGCGCCTGGCCTGGGTGGCACGCAAGTGCTGCTGGGCATGAGCGCCCTGAACAAACTTGAATTTACCCAGCGCGACGGCACCATGCTGCTGCGCCAGACAACGAACTGATGAGGCCCGCATGAGCGACATTCTTGCAGACAGCTTAGACGGCGTAGAACGCCGATCGCTGGCTGACTTCACCGAAAATGCCTACCTCAATTACTCCATGTACGTGATCATGGACCGCGCCTTGCCGCACATCGGCGACGGCTTGAAGCCGGTCCAGCGGCGGATCATCTATGCCATGAGTGAACTGGGGCTGGATGCGGATTCCAAGCACAAGAAATCGGCGCGTACCGTCGGTGACGTGCTCGGTAAGTTCCACCCCCACGGCGACTCGGCCTGCTACGAAGCCATGGTGCTGATGGCCCAGCCGTTCAGCTATCGCTACACGCTGGTGGACGGCCAGGGTAACTGGGGTGCGCCGGATGATCCCAAATCCTTCGCGGCCATGCGTTACACCGAGGCGCGGCTGTCGCGTTATTCCGAGGTGCTGCTCAGCGAACTGGGCCAGGGCACCGCGGACTGGGGGCCGAACTTCGACGGCACCCTCGACGAACCCCTGGTGTTGCCAGCACGTTTGCCGAATATCCTTCTCAATGGCACCACCGGCATCGCCGTGGGCATGGCCACCGACGTGCCGCCCCACAACCTGCGGGAGGTGGCCACGGCGTGCGTGCGTCTGCTGGACGAACCGAAAGCCACGGTGGAGCAGCTTTGCGAGCACATCCAGGGCCCGGACTATCCGACCGAAGCCGAAATCATCACCCCGCGCGCAGACCTGCTGAAAATCTACGAGACCGGTCGCGGTTCGGTGCGCATGCGCGCCGTGTACCACATCGAAGATGGCGACATCATTGTCACGGCGCTGCCGCATCAGGTGTCCGGGGCCAAGGTCTTGGAACAGATTGCCGCGATGATGCAGGCAAAACCGTCGAAAGCGCCGCAAGTGGCTGACCTGCGCGACGAATCCGACCACGAAAACCCGTGCCGCATCGTGATCATCCCGGTCAACAGCCGGGTCGACCACGACGCGCTGATGCAGCACCTGTTCGCCAGCACCGACTTGGAGTCCAGCTACCGCGTCAACATCAACATCATCGGCCTGGACGGCAAGCCGCAACTGAAGAACTTGCGGGCCTTGCTGGTGGAGTGGCTGGAGTTCCGGGTCAAGACCGTGCGCCGGCGCCGGCAATTTCGCCTGGACAAGGTCGAGCGCCGCCTGCACCTGTTGGACGGCTTGCTGATCGCCTACCTCAACCTGGATGAAGTGATCCACATCATCCGTACCGAGGAGCACCCCAAGGCCAGCCTGATCGAGCGTTTCGCCCTGAGCGAAATCCAGGCCGACTACATCCTCGACACCCGCCTGCGGCAGTTGGCGCGGTTGGAAGAGATGAAGCTGCGGGCCGAGCAGGATGAGTTGCTCAAGGAACAGGCCAAGCTGCAAGCCTTGCTGGGCAGCGAAGCCAAGCTCAAGAAGCTGGTGCGCACCGAACTGCTCAAGGACGCCGAGACCTACGGCGATGACCGTCGTTCGCCGATCGTCGAGCGCGCCGAAGCCAAGGCGCTGAGCGAACACGATCTGCTGCCGAACGAGAAAGTCACCGTCGTGCTGTCGGAAAAAGGCTGGGTGCGTTCGGCCAAGGGTCATGATATTGACGCGACGGGGCTTTCCTATAAGGCCGGGGACGGCTTCAAGGCCTTGGCGGCCGGGCGCTCCAACCAGTTTGCCGTGTTTGTCGACTCCACCGGACGCAGTTATTCGGTGCCGGCCCATACCCTGCCATCGGCTCGCGGCCAGGGCGAACCGCTGACCGGTCGTTTAACACCGCCACCGGGTGCAACTTTTGAATGCGTGCTGATGCCTGATGATGATGGGCTCTACGTAATCGCATCGGACGCGGGTTACGGGTTCGTGGTC
This sequence comes from Pseudomonas sp. CG7, assembly GCF_023701885.1. Classification (NCBI taxonomy): domain Bacteria; kingdom Pseudomonadati; phylum Pseudomonadota; class Gammaproteobacteria; order Pseudomonadales; family Pseudomonadaceae; genus Pseudomonas; species Pseudomonas sp. CG7. Next base: position 53,229 of record NZ_JABAEE010000017.1, read on the forward strand.
AAGGGAGAGGACCTGCAAGCCAAGAACAAGGCGGGCAAGGCGTTGTTGAGCCTGCCGAACAACGCCAAGGTGATTGCGCCGCGTCCGGTTGCGGATCGAGAGAGCAACTGGCTGGCGTCGGTCACCACCGAAGGTCGGTTGCTGGTGTTCAAGATCAGTGACCTGCCACAGCTGGGTAAAGGCAAGGGCAACAAGATTATTGGTATTTCCGGCGAACGGGTCGCCAGTCGTGAGGAATTTGTCACGGATATTGCAGTATTACCGGAGGGTGCGACGCTTGTGCTGCAGGCAGGCAAGCGCACGCTTTCGTTGAAAGCAGACGATCTTGAGCATTACAAGGGTGAACGTGGTCGTCGGGGCAATAAGCTTCCGAGAGGGTTTCAGCGGGTCGATGCGCTGCTCGTCGAAAACCTCAGTTAGGCGTACTAGAGGGCCCGGTCTGCGATTAAATGCCGCAGATCGTTGCTTTCGCGCTGGAGTCGGCGCGCATATTCACGGATGATAGGCCCTTTCAAGCGCCGGCGTGGCCGAGCGTTCTTCATAATGACCGAGTATTTTTTCACTGTGGCAAGCCTTGTGGCTGCCACCTGGACGGAACGATGACTGCTCTGCGCCTCCCTATTTTGTGGCTCGCCGGCCTGCTTGGCCTGGCGGGCTGCAGCATGAACCAGCCGGTGTCGCTGTACCAACTGGACAGCGGAACCCCGTCCCAGCCTGCGCAAAGCACAGGCATGGCCGTATTGCTCGGCCCGGTTCTGATCGCTGACTACCTGCAGCGTGAAACCTTGTTGCAACGTCAACCGGACGGCAGCCTGCAGGCCGCCACTGACGGTCGTTGGGCCGGCAGCCTTTCCTCTGACATCGATCAATTGCTGCTGCGCCAAGTCGCCGGGCATCTGGACAGCCAGCGCGTGGTGCTGGCACCTGCGACCCAGGGCTTCACCCCGGATGTACAAGTGCTGCTGTCGATTACTCGCCTGGACTCGGGCAAGGATCAGCCGGCAGTGCTCGATGCCCAATGGCGATTGATCGACCGTCGTGGCAAGGTGCGTGAGAACCGCATCGTACATCTGCAAGAGGTCCATGCCGGCACCACCGCGGCACAGGTCCAGGCCCAGGGCGTGCTTCTGCAACGCCTGGCCGAACAGCTGTCGGTGTCGCTCAAGCCCCTGGCCAACCAGCCGCCTGTCGCTGAAGCAGTGCCCCGTAAGTCCGCTCCTGCCCCGGCCAAACCGGTGGAAAAGGAAAAGGACAAGATCCCCATGGCCTTGCCAATTCGTACGGACATGGAAGTGTTCAGGTTCTGATGCCTGGACCGGATATACGACGAAGCCCGCAGTGATGCGGGCTTTGTTGTTTCTGTCGGATGGAATTCTCCAGTGGTTGTGCTGGCCTCATCGCGAGCAAGCTCGCTCCCACAGGGGTTCCTGCGAGCCACAGATCCCTTGTGGGAGCGAGCTTGCTCGCGATGGCGGCATTGAAAGCACAAAAAAGCCCGCAGGCAATCATTCGCCTGGGGCCCGGTGTGATTGGTCTTGGGGCTGCTGCGCAGCCCAGCGGGAGCAAGCTCCCTCGCCACGGGTTCAGTGCGGATCTGTAGCTTGCATAGACCCCTGTGGGAGCGAGCCTGCTCGCGATGGCGGCATTGAAGGCACAAAAAAGCCCGCAGACAATCCTCATCTGCGGGCTTCGTTATTTCAGGCAATCAGGCTCAGACCTGGCGTTCATGCATCCGCGCCAGCTGCCGCTCCAGCATCGACGGGTAAGGCTCCATCAAGCGCTCCACGCAGCACGCGCCTTCGGGGCTGGCGATGGGGCGGATGCGGGCGCGTTGGCGGATCAGGGCGTCGTCGTTGATCTTGCGCTCCACCAGCAGCAGGTTGCGGCTGTGTTGCGACAGCGCCAGGGCGTCCTGGGCGGTTTCGGTCAGCAGCAGGTCGATCTGGCTCAGGCCGAACAAGCCATCACCCAAAGTCAGGCCCAATTGCAGTTGCAGGGTAATGCCGCTGTCGGCGACTTCGATCTGCAACTGGTGACCCAAGGCACGCAGCAACTCACCGCAGCAAATGGCGTTGGTCAGGTAATCGTCGCCGCTGTCTTCGGTGTGGAACAGCATCAGCGTGCTGCCGTCGTTCAGGGTGTGCAATTCGCCCTGGTAGAGCGATGCGGCCTGGTCGAGGCAATCGCGGTAGCGCTCGAGCAACTCCTTCAGGCGCGCCTGGGGCAGGCGGCGCAGTTGATCCTGGGCGCCCAACTGCACGGCCAATACGGCGCTGTGCTGGGGCAGGTCCGAAGCAACAGGCCTGGCGACCGGTCGAGGTGCTCCGTCGACGGATTCGTCACGCAGGTCGGCGAAGGCGTCATCGTCTTCCTCGTCTTCTACCGTGCGCACCACATGACGTGGCGCCGGTTTGGAGGCGGGCATCGGCTGGCTTTCGTCGAAGCCCGGATCGCGCAGGTTACGCACTTCGAAACCCGGCTCGGCCTCGTCGTCGTCCACGTAGTCAATGTCTTCAGGTTCCGGCACCGGCTCAGGTTCCGGCGCGAAGCTGGCGTGCAGTTGCCGGGCCAGGTCGCCGATTTCGTCCTGGCGCTGGGTGGCGGGCGTGTGTTCATCGATGTCCCGCAGCCAGACGCGCAGTTGCAACAGCGGCGTGGAGATGTGCCGCCCCAGGCGCAGGCTCAAGGCCAATGCCAGTGCCAGCAGGATCGCGCTGAGGATGCCCATGCTTTGCAGGCTGATGGTCATCGGTTGCTGGAACTGGTCCATGTCCAGGCTGATGCGCAGTTGCCCGGCGGTCACGTCCTGGAAGGTGATCTTGCTCTGGTACATGCCGCCGGACTCGCCCAGCAGGCCAGGCTTGGGCCGCTGCCCGGCCTCGGCGAGGATGCGGTTGTCCACGCTGTAGATGGCGGCGTGGGCCACCAGCTTGTTCTTGGTCAGGTTGTTGAGCAGCACGTTGAGGCTGAGGATGTCGTTGGACACCAGCAGCTCGGTGGCGGACGTGGCGGTCTGGGTGGTCAGGCTTTCACCCAGGGCATCGGCCTGCTCGTGCATCGCCTGCTTGAATTGCAAACCCATCACGCAGGCATAGATGACCAGGGCCAGGGCGACCAGGATTACGTTATGGCTGGCAATGCGCAATGCAATCGGCACACGACGGTGACGCAGTGCACGGAAGATCAGCAGGAAGAAGTTGTCGGTTTTGACTGGCGTGGGCCGGTTCACTGAGCTCGGCTCTTTGTCCGTGAAATTGACGCGCAGTATAGCGACAGCCCCATGACCGGCAAAGCACTGGCGGTGCCCGATGGTCACTGAATGTGGGTAGAATGCGGTTTTTTTCCACCTGCGGGGGTGCGCCTTGCGCGAAATCGTCCTGATAAACATCACTGGCAGCGACCGTCCGGGTCTGACTGCGGCCATTACCGGCGTTCTGGCCCAGGGTGGTGTGAACATTCTCGACATCGGTCAGGCGGTGATCCATGACACGCTGTCGTTCGGCATCCTGGTGGAAATCCCGGACGCCGAACAAAGCAAGTCCGTGCTCAAGGACATCCTGTTCACCGCCTACAAGCTCGACCAGCAGGTGCGCTTCACCCCGGTGTCCGAGGACGATTACCAGCAGTGGGTGGCCGGCCAGGGCAAGAAGCGCCACATCGTGACCCTGTTGACCCGCAAGGTGACCGCCGAGCAATTGCAGCGTGTCAGCTCGATCACCGCCCAATATGGCCTGAACATCGACCACATCGACCGCCTGTCCGGGCGCATGCCCCTGGACACGCCGGCCGACAAGGGCAAGGGCTGCATCGAGTTTTCGGTGCGCGGCGAGCCCGCCGACCCCCAGGCGTTGCGTGCCGAGTTCCTCAGCGTGGCCCAGGAACTGAACGTCGACATCGCCTTCCAGGAAGACTCGCTGTTCCGCCGTAACCGCCGCCTGGCAGTGTTCGACATGGACTCGACGCTGATCGAAGCTGAAGTCATCGACGAACTGGCCAAGGCGGCCGGTGTAGGCGACAAGGTCTCGGCCATCACTGAGCGAGCCATGGCCGGCGAGCTGGATTTCCGCGCCAGCTTCAAGGAGCGCCTGGCCCTGCTGCAAGGCCTGGACGTCAGCGGGCTCGACTCCATCGGCGCTTCCCTGCGCCTGACCGAAGGCGCCGAGACCCTGTTCGCCGAACTCAAGCGCCTGGGCTACAAGACCGCCATCCTGTCCGGCGGCTTCACCTACTTTGCCAAGCAACTGCAGGCCAAGCTCGGCATCGACTACGTGTTTGCCAACGAATTGGAAGTGGTGGACGGCAAGGTGACCGGCGTGGCCGTCGAGCCGATCGTCGATGCCCAGCGCAAGGCGGACCTGCTGCGCGAACTGGCTGAAAAAGAAGGCCTGCGCCTGGAGCAGACCATCGCCGTGGGTGACGGCGCCAACGACTTGCCGATGCTGGCGATCGCGGGCCTGGGCGTGGCGTTCCGTGCCAAGCCGCTGGTCAAGCAGTCGGCCCGGCAAGCGATTTCCACCCTGGGGCTGGATGGGGTGTTGTACCTGCTGGGTTTCCGGGATCGGGACGGGCAGCTCTGACTTACCCGCCGGTTTGGAGTGCATGCTTTTGTGGCGAGGGAGCTCGCTCCCGCTGGCCCGTGTAGGAGCTGCCGAAGGCTGCGATCTTTTGATCTTGATCTTGATCTTCGCTTGAGACTCAATGGGTCTTGGAAAGATCGCAGCCTCGCTTCGCTCGGCAGCTCCTACAGCGACTTCCACAACGAATCGAAATTCCCTTCCTGATCGCCGCCATCCCCGGTTTCGGCCGAGTCTTCCGGGTGGTAGGAAAACTGATTGAAACTGTGCGTGCTGGTCACCCGTCGGTCCAGGCCGGCGCGGCGTTCCTGGCCATTGGTGTTGATCAATACCCGCTGGCCCTCCTGAAACGGCAGGCGTGGGGCGATCATGGTCGGGGGCAGGTCAATCGCACTGATCTCGGGAAGCAACAGCCCGCGCAGATAATGGCCGTGATCATTTTCGTCCCGCACCAGTTGCAGTCCGCACGGCTGGGCATGGGGGGCGACCAGTTCGATACCCATTTGCATGGCGCCGTTGCGCACCTGGCGGATCCAGCGCACCACGGCGACACTCCAGGCCTGGTCGCTGGCGTCGCGGATGCCGATCATTTCCCCTGCTTGCAGTTGTTCCGGCACTTCCTTGGGCCAGCCTAGGCAGTAGCCGCCAGGGCTGTGGTTGATGATCGGCAGGTCGTAGGTGGGGAAGTGATGCTGGTTGTCGGAGTGACTGCCGTCGTCATCGCTCGGGTTGACCGGGTATTCGATTTCTTCGTAGGGCAGCAGGTCGTTTTCGCCTGTCGGGGCGGCGTCGAAAGCCTGGCTCCAGGTGTCGTTGGTCTTGCTTGGCGTGGCTTCGAAGCGGGCTTTGCGAGCAGTCGGGCTTTTCAGTATTTCGTTGAACGAGCGCTCACCGCCGAGGTAGTAGTGCAACGCACTCATGCCCACGCACAGCGTCAGCGTGCCATTGCCCTCGGTGCGCTGGAAGCTGCGCTCAGCCGCTTCGCCCCAGGCGGCCTGCAGATGATGCAATGTATCGGCACTCATGCCGCCAGGGACTGGCAGGGTGTTATCGGCAGGCTGTTCCAAATGAGTGGCGATCGCCCGCACCAGTGGCTGTGGATCGAAGCCCTGCAAGGTCGGATGCTGTTCGGCGCGGAACTTGGAGCGATAGCGTGGCCCGACATCCAGCTCCGGAGCGACCGCGAACAGGCTGGTAGCGCTGGTGGCAGGGTCCAGCTTGACCCACTGGCTCCAGGATTCGAGCGTTTCGGTCAGTCGCCCGATCTGGCTCTGGCGCAGCTGATTGCTGCGTGATGCGCCCAGCAACAGCGCGACGACATAGGTTTGCTCGGCGTTCAATTGATGAACCTGGCTGGCCAGTTCGTCACTCACGCTCAGGTGCTGTAGCCGGTGCTGGCAGGCGATCCGGTACAACTGATGCAGATCGAGCCAAAGTCCCTCGGGCACAGGGCTGTAAAGTTGGCTGGCACGCAGCAGCGGGCCGTTGAGGGCATGCAGCGCCCGTTGCAACGCGGTGCTCAGCAGGCGGGCCCGATCCTTGGTGTATTTGGACGCGATACGCGCCACGATCTGTTTGTAGCCCATCGCCAGTTGGGTTTGCAGGGCCTGGCACAGGTTGACGATCTTGCGCGAGCGATCGTCCAGCACGATGGCCTGTTGCAGGAAGTGCCGCTCCAGGTGCTTGCAGACGTAGTACACCTCGGGCCGCAGCAGTTCGAGCAGTTGCAGGCGATTGTCGCTGGGGGTGAGCAGTTGGTTGAGTTCGCCAAGGGCCTGGTACAGCAGGCGGGCGGTCTCGCCGATGTTGGCCTTGGGCAGGTTGGCGATCCAGCGCTTGAGGTCCTTTGGCGTAGCATCGCAGAACGACAGGCGTGATTGTGTCGGGGTCAGGACGCGCAATAGCTGGAGAGGGCTGGTCTCATTCATGCCGTGGACAGGCTCCGGCGGGAAACGAAAAGGATGTATCCAACTCTAGCAGGTGTAGCCGAAAGATCATGCTACCGCGACCCCTGGTGTGACCTAGTCCTGCAGGCGGCCCATTGAAGCGGGATCGTATTCCTTCATTTCACCGACGCTCTTGGTGATGTACAGGTGGTTGGCCGGGACGCTCTTGTTGACGAAGGCGCCTGCGCCAATGATCACATTGTCACCCAGCTCCAAATGGTCAGCGATGATGCAGGCATGAGCATGTATCCGGACGCCGTCGCCAATGCGCAATACTGCGGTATCGCTTTGCCCCTTGATACCCAGCGTGCAGTTCTGCCAGATCTTGAAATTTTTTCCAATGATGGCGTGCGATGTGATGACGATTCCATTCGGATGGGCAATCCATAGGCCTTCCCCGACGGTGGCGCCCAGCATGATCTCTACATTGAACTGGCGGCTGATGCGTTCGTTGAGCAGCTTGCCACGCCGTCTCCAGAATTTGCTGTCCTGCTGGTGCATGGCGTATGCCAGGCGGAACCAGAAAAGGTAGCGGTACCTGTTGATGCGCTGACATTTTTGGTAAAGCCGTTTCCACCTGAACGGTTTATCGAGACCGCCGAGGATTTCGATATGCCAGTAGTGTTTGGCTGATCGGAAGATATCAAGAAGCATCGACGACCTCTTTGCCGCGAGGCGTGCCTGGTACGAACCTCTGGGACAGAATCATTCCTATAGGCAGCCAGAAAACGATCCAATAGACGCCAGGCCTGTTGAACACCGTGTGGTAGTCGAATAGAGCCGTTACAACCCCGAAGATAAGCAGGGGCAAGCCTACCGAACCGACGGGATGGTGCCACGTCTTCGTGTCGATCGCGCGCTTGAAAACATAAGCGATGGTCACCAACAACAGTACTGCACCTGTCACGCCGAATTCGTAAAAATACTGCAGGAAGAGATTATGGACTTGGTTGTAGCAACGCACTTCGGATATGCAGATATCAAAATTACTGCCCGCCCCGGCACCAAACAGCCAGAACTCGTCAATGCGGTCCAACCAGCCTGTCCAGATCACGTCGCGAAGGCTGAAGCCACGACTTTGCTGTGTGACAATGACGGGCCATAGCCATACCGACACGGCAAGGAATATTACGCCGGCCAGGCACAACCATTTCCTCGACCTCAAACTATGGTGAAGAAGAATGCTCGTAGCGATTGCCAAGCCATATCCAAGCCAGACGGCTCTTGAAAGCGTGCAGAACAGGTACAGCGAAAGGCCTAGCACACAGGCCATGAACAACGTTCTGACCCACGGCCCGAAGGTTTTGGTCATTAACAAGTGGAACCCGTAAATGCCGAAAAAGCCGTAATACAGCGCCGCAATGATGGGGTTCTTGAAGTTGGCATAGTTGCCATAGCCCAAGTTGTACAAACGTTTGCCGGAGAAAAAAATGTTCTGGTCTTGCTGGGTGAAGTGGATGATCAAACCGGCAATTGCAAATAAACCCGCGATCACAAAGGCAAGCGTCAGGCTTTTTTCAAGCAGTTCTTCTCGGGCCAGTATATGAATCGCGCTCAGGTACAACATTACGTACAACACGGTTTTGAATTGTCCGTAGGCGGAGGCTTCGGACCCGGGATTCAGCAGCGCTACCAGCAGCGAAAAGACCAGTACCAGCAGTACCGGCCAGTAGGGCTTTTGGACAATGTTTTGACGTAGGCGCGCATCGAGCACACATAAGAGCAACGCGGGTATAAAAAGACCCGCGTTGGATATCGTGGTGTAGGTGCTGCCGTCGGTAATGAACAGCAGTCCCGTCAGGTGCGCAATGAAGCCGATCATCAAGACAAGCAAGGTGAATCTGGAAAAAGCCGAACGTGTCATACCTATTCCAAGGGTAGTGAAAGGGGCCAGGACAAAACTCCAAGGCGTAAGTGTGGCAGCGTCGGCGAGGGTAGCGACTCATGATGATTGCGCCGCTGGCTATCTCATCGAGCGTTGGGGAGTGCCAGTCCTTGCCCCATCTGCACCGGCGAACCGGCCACCAGGTCTTCGGCCCATTTCACCTGGTCCGGACCGAACAGCACGATGGCGGTCGAACCCAGCTTGAAGCGCCCCAGTTCGGCACCTTTTTCCAGATGAATCGGCGCACGTGCGGCTTCGTCGTAACGGAAGGTTTTCAGCTCGCGCTTGGGCGGCGTCACCAGCCCGGCCCAGACGGTTTCGATGGAGGCCACGATCATCGCGCCCACCAGTACCACCGCCATCGGCCCACGTTCGGTGTCGAAAATGCACGCGACGCGCTCGTTACGGGCGAACAGCTCCGGCACGTTTTCGGCAGTGGTCTGGTTGACCGAGAAAATCCGCCCGGGGATGTAGACCATTTCCCGCAGGGTGCCCGCCAGTGGCATGTGCACGCGGTGGTAGTCCTTGGGGGACAGGTAGATGGTGGCGAAATCGCCACCCATGAACGGCGCTGCGTTGGCCGCGTCACCGCCCAGCAGTTCCAGCACGCTGAAGCTGTGGCCCTTGGCCTGGAATACCCGGCCGTGTTCGATCGGGCCGAGCTGGCTGACGGCACCGTCGGCGGGGCTGAGAATCGCGCCCGGGGTTTCGTCCAGCGGGCGGGCGCCGTCCTTCAGGGCACGGGTAAAGAAGGCGTTGAAGTGCTCGTAGGCCGTCAGGTCTTCCACCAAGGCCTGGGACATGTCCACTTGGTAGCGCTTGGCAAACCACGTGGTGAAGGCGTTCTTGAACCAGCGCACGCGGCATTCGGCAATGCAGCCGGCCAGCCGCGACAGCAGGTGGTGGGGCAGCAGGTATTGGGTGAGGATGAATAAACGGTTTTTCATTAACTGTCCTTAAGAACCTTCAAAGCTCGATGGGTGTATCGGGGTGGTTGCCCCATTCGCCCCAGGAACCGGCATAGCCTTTGACCCGTGGATAACCGAGCGCCTTGGCCACCAGGTAGGTGAAGCCAGAGCGGTGGTGAGTCTGGCAGTGGGTGATGATTTCTTTATCAGGGGTGATACCCAATCGTTCGAGGATTTGCGGCATGTCTTTGCGGATGCGCAGGTTGCGCGCCTTGTCCATGCCGGCGGTCCATTCGAAATTGACCGCGCCGGGAATGTGTCCGCCCCGGGCCGCGACGACTTTCTCGCCGGAGTATTCCAGCGGGCCGCGAGCGTCCCAGATGGCCAGGTCGGCAGCGCCGAGACGGCTTTGCAGGTATTCACGGGTGGCGGTGGGCGCGTCGTGCAGCGTCAGGCTGATCGGACCTGCAACGGGCGCAGGGACGTCGATGGACACCGGCAGGCCTTCATCCAGCCACGACACCAAGCCGCCGTCGAGGTAGTGGTAGTTCCCGTGGCCGATCACGTCCAGCAGCCAGATAAACCGCCCGGCCCAGCCGCCGCCTTCATCGTCATAGACCACGTAGACCGCATCCGGGTGGTGCCCGAGTTCGCCGAACAGGGCTTCGAGGTCGGCTTTGGCCGGCAGCAGGCCCGGCGCTGGCGGTTGGCCGAGCTGGGTACGCTTGGGGTCGACGAAGCGTGCGCCAGGGACATGCCCGGTGCTGTAGCGGGCGGCGCTGGTCAGGTCCACCAGAATCAGTTCGCGGGCGTCGAGGCGCGGCAGCAGTTCGCTCGGCGCGATCACCAGCGGCACGCCAGAGAAGTCAGGCATGTGAGGTCTCCAGGGGCGCAAAGGGAAAGGATTGTATCAAGTTCAGCGGCCGCGGTTGGTAAAGGTATGCAGGGGCCTTTCGATGCATTGCACGGTTTTGCCGAAAGCTTGCACCGTGACGTCCGAGAACGGCCCGCCGCCCTGGTCCACCGCCACCAGCATGATCACCCGGCCATTGCACGTCAGTGAGCGCAACACCAGGTGCTCGCCGCGGAACAGGCTGCGCTTGCCCGGCGGTAATAGCGCCGAAAACTGCGCGGTGTTGTCCGGGTTCAGGCGACCCTGGGCCTGCTGGGCCAGCAATCGTTGCAAGATTTTGCTCTGGCTGATGGTAAAGCTCGTGGCCGCAGCTTCCTTGGGCAAACCGGCGGTCTGGTGAACGCGCACGCTGGTCTGGCTGCGGTCGGCCATCAGGATCATCACCCGGCGCATGCCGCAGGCCACCAGGGCGTCCCGTGCCGACGTGGTCAGGTGCATGGCGTTGAGGAAGGGGCTCGGCTCCACCAGCATGGCGGAACATTGCTTGCGCCACTGGCTCAGGTCCTGGGCGCTGGGCGGCGCGGCGGGCAGCATGCCGGGGTGGATACGGCGGCTGCCCCAAGGCCAGATCAGCGCCACGGCCGGGTGCCAGAGGTCCGGCATGGCGTGATGACGTGCGCTGTTGGCGGCTTGTTGGTGCAACTGCTGCTGGATTTCATCCATCGACATTTGCAGATACAAACTGGCGAGGTATTGCCAGCGAGTGTTGTGAGGGCTGTCCCAGGCCTGCTGCGCCGCGAGGGCCAGGCCGTTGGCCAGCAACACGGTGTTGGCCGGCTGGTTGAGCCAGCGCCGCAGGGTTGGGTCGTCGTCCAGGCGATTCTGCTGGCGCAGCGGATGTTCGCTGTCCCGGGCGATGCGCAGGACTTTCACCAGTTCGCGGCGTTCGTTGAGCAACAGGCGATAACCTTGCGCCACCCAGATCGGCAAACGCCAGGTCTCCACCAGCGCCAGGCAGATCTCCAGCAGGCGGACGCCGAACAGTTCGCGCTCGACCTTGCGTGCGGACTCGCCTTTATGGACGACTCGCAATTCCCATTCCCCGAGCAACCGTGGGTGAGTCAGGGCCAACGGCCAGAGCGGCGACAGGAACAACAGGCTGCCCCAGTGGATGTCTTGCCACAGCCGCGCCAGGCGGCTGGCGAAAAAACCATTGGCCTGTTGCGTGGCGTGCTGGCTGATCAATTGCAGCTGGCGCAAGGCAACAGGGATTTCGTGCCCCGGCAATGAGGGCAGGCGGGCGAGCAACTCCTCGGTACGCTTGAGACCGAGGCGGTTGATGGCCACTTCGAGATTTTCCGCAGGCTCAGCGAGGCTGCCATGGGTGTGATGGTTGGCCTCGCGGATGACGCTCAGGGCCAGCGCGGGGCTGTCCTGCATCAGGTCGGCGATGTCGCGCAATGAGCGACGGCTGTCGGCGAGGGCCTTGCAGACCAGGTCGTGGCTGGCCTGGGGCACCGGCAGATGCACGCCGTTGAGCAGCTTCACCCAGCCGTCGAGGGTGGTCGGCCGGGGCGTTGGAACCTTGGTTTCGTTAGTCATGGCTGGACGTGATCATCGTATGAATTCTCTACGCCCGGAACGGGGCTAATTGGCTTTTCGCCAGAACAGCCTATAGTCTGGCGCAGTTTTGCCGATAAGTAGAAGAAGAGATTTTTCAGCTTCCGAATATGACCTTGAACCCGACTTAAGTAAGTACTTTCTATCTATGGCTAAAATTATCGGCATCATTGTCGTGTTCGCGAGCGTGCTCGGCGGATACGTGCTCTCCCACGGCAAGATCGCCGCCCTGATCCAACCCTTCGAGGTGTTGATCATCGGTGGTGCTGCCCTCGGCGCATTCTTGCAGGCCAACCCTGGCTATATGACGATGCACGTGCTCAAGAAATCCTTGAGCATGTTCGGCTCGCGTTTCAGCCACACCTTCTATCTGGAGGTGCTGGGGCTGATCTACGAAATCCTCAATAAAAGCCGCCGCGAAGGCATGATGGCGATTGAAGGCGACATCGAAGATGCCGCCGCCAGCCCGATTTTCGCCAAGTATCCGTCGGTGCTGAAGGATGAGCGCATGACGGCGTTCATCTGCGATTACCTGCGCATCATGTCGTCCGGCAACATGGCGCCCCATGAGCTCGAAGGCCTGTTCGACATGGAGCTGTACAGCCTCAAGGAAGACCTGGAGCACCCGTCCCACGCGGTCAACGGCATCGCCGACGGCATGCCGGGCTTCGGTATCGTCGCGGCGGTATTGGGGATCGTGGTGACCATGGCCTCCCTGGGCGAAGGCGACCAGGCGGCCATCGGCCTGCACGTGGGTGCGGCGCTGGTAGGTACCTTCTTCGGTATCTTGGCCGCCTATGGCTTCTTCGGCCCGCTGGCCCATTCCCTGGCCCATGATGCCAAGGAAGAACTCAACGTCTACGAAGCCATCAAGGCTTCCCTGGTGGCCTCGGCCTCGGGCATGCCGCCATCGCTGGCGGTGGAGTTCGGTCGCAAGGTCCTGTACCCAGCGCACCGTCCAAGCTTCGCCGAGCTGGAACAAGCGGTTCGCGGTCGCTAGTGCTTTGCTTTACAAATACGTTCCTTTTTTGGCGAGTGACTGTTGCTGCCAGACAAGGCGCCGCGACGAGTCATAGCCCGCTATGGCGAGGAGCGGCAACGCAGTATGGCAGCAGCAGGCACCGTCAAAATGGAACAGTATTTGTGAAGCAGAGCACTTAGGTCATGGAAAATAATCAACCGATTATTGTAAAGCGCATCAAGCGCATTGCCGGGGGGCATCACGGGGGCGCCTGGAAAATCGCCTTCGCCGACTTCGCCACGGCGATGATGGCGTTCTTCCTGGTGCTGTGGCTGCTGTCCACGGCAACCCCGGAACAGAAGATCGCCATCGCCGGTTACTTCAAGGACCCGGTCGGCTTTTCCGAAAGCGGTACGCCCTACATCATCGACCTGGGCGGCTCGCCGACCCTGGCGCCGGACACGACCCTCAATCCCGAGGTCAAGTCCCCGCCCCAGCCCGACAAGGTCACGGTGGATTCCGAGCAGGTCGAGGGCATGGCCGAGCAGGTCGAGCGCGAGCGTTTGGAGTTGCTGCTGCAGGAATTGCAGAACAAGGTCGAAGAGAACCCGGAACTGCAGAAGTTCAAGGACCAGATCCTGTTCGAAATCACCCCGAACGGCTTGCGCATCCAGATCATGGACGCCGAGAACCGGCCGATGTTCGATTCTGGCAGCGCACGTCTGAAACCTTATTTCGAAGATATCCTGCTGGCCATGGCCGACACCATCAAGGCGGTGCCGAACAAAATCAGCATCAGTGGCCATACCGATGCCAAGCCTTACATCGGTAAGGGTGACTACGGAAACTGGGAACTGTCCGCCAACCGCGCCAACGCGGCCCGTCGCGCCCTGGTGGCCGGCAGCTATCCGGACGAGCAGGTGGCACGGGTGGTCGGTTATGCCTCTTCGGCGCTGTTCGACCGCAAGGACCCGTTCAACCCGGTCAACCGGCGCATCGACATCGTGGTGTTGACCAAGAAGGCGCAGAAAGCCAGCGAGGGCTCCCCACCCGACGATCCGGCGCCCGATCCGGTTCCGGGCGAGGGTGCCCCGGGTGAAGTGCCAGCGCCACAGGCTACGCCAGGTGCAGCGGTCGATCCGAATGCGCTGCCGGCGGACCAGCAACCCATACCGGCCCATGAGCTGCGCGAGCGGCTGAACCTGTTCGATGACACCGTACCGAAACCGGCGGAGCCGCCGGCGCAGTGACCCACAAAAAAAGCCGACCTCGATGTCGGCTTTTTTGTGGGGCCACTGTTTACTTGAGGATTGCTTGCCTTTGTGGCGAGGGAGCTTGCTCCCGCTCGGCTCTGTAGGAGCTGGCGAAGCCTGCGATCTTTTGATCTTTCGCTTCCGACTCAATTGCCAGTGGAAAGATCGCAGCCTCGCTTCGCTCGGCAGCTCCTACACGCCAGCGGGAGCAAGCTCCCTCGCCACAAGAGTGATCGGCTTGATACGGCGTGCAGGTCAGTAGCTGCTTTCCGGCAGGCTGGCGATGATCGAGCGGTAGCTGTTCATCCGTTGCTGGTGCACGCGACCTTCTTCCAGGGCCTTGAGCAGGGCGCAGCCGGGTTCGCGGTCGTGCTTGCAGTCGCGGAAGCGGCAGGTACCGATCAGCTCGTTGAACTCGATGAACCCGGCTTCGACATCGGCCCGGCTGACGTGGCCCAGGCCGAATTCGCGGATACCCGGCGAGTCGATCAGTTCACCGCCACCAGGGAAGTGGAACAGCCGCGCCGTGGTCGTGGTGTGGGTGCCTTGGCCGGACAGCTCGGACAACGGCCCGACGCGGGTCTCGACTTCTGGCAGTAGGCTGTTGACCAGCGAAGACTTGCCGACGCCGGACTGGCCGACGAACACACTGATGCGTCCGTCCAACTGCTGTTGCAATTGCTCCATGCCGTTACCGTGGTGGGCCGAGACTTCCAGCACCGGATAACCCAAGTCCCGGTAGACCGACAGCAGGGCGTTCAGCGCCGGGGCGTTGTGTTCGTCGATCAGGTCGAACTTGTTGAGCAGCAGCAACGGGCGGATGCCGGCGTGCTCGGCGGCCACCAGGTAACGGTCGATCAGGTTGGCGTGGGGCTCGGGCAATGGCGCGAACACGATAACGATCATGTCGACGTTGGCGGCCACGGGCTTGAGCTGGCCCCGGCTGTCCGGGCGGCACAGCTCGGTGTGGCGCGGCAGTTGCGCGACAATCACGCCGATGCCCTGGTTGCCGGCACGCCAGACCACCTGGTCGCCCGTCACCCGCGCCGGCAGGTTGGCGCGCAAGTGGCAGCGGAACACCTGGCCGGCCAGTTCGCCTTCCTGGGCCTCGACCTCGACCTGCACGCCGAAGTGGGCGATCACCAGGCCGGTCTGTTCAGGGCCCAGGTCGCCACCCTCCAGGGCTTCGACAGCACTGGATTCGCGTTTGGCGGCGCGGGCGGCGCGCTCACCCTGGATCTTTTCGATGCGCCAGTTTTGACGACGATTGAGTTGGCGTTTGGCCATGGGTGTTCCGTATGAAGAAATACAGCGAATAGGGTAAAACGGCGGCGAGTTTAGCACGCCCAAGGGGCTGCCTAGGCTAAACTGCGTGGCTACGCCGAGGAGCCTCCCCATGCAAAACCCGCAGAACCTGATCTGGATCGACCTGGAAATGACCGGTCTGAACCCTGACACTGACGTCATCATCGAAATGGCCACCATCGTCACCGACAGCGACCTCAACACCCTGGCCGAGGGCCCGGTGATCGCGATCCACCACAGCGACGAGATCCTGGCCGGCATGGACGAGTGGAACACCCGCCAGCACGGCGGCTCGGGCCTGACCCAGCGAGTGCGCGAGAGCAAGATCAGCATGGCCGAAGCCGAAGCCCAGACCCTCGCGTTCCTGGAACAGTGGGTGCCCAAGGGCAAGTCGCCGATCTGTGGCAACAGCATCTGCCAGGATCGTCGCTTCCTTTATACCCACATGAAGTCCCTGGAAAGCTACTTCCACTACCGCAACCTGGACGTTTCCACCCTCAAGGAACTGGCCGCCCGCTGGGCGCCAGAAGTGCGCGACAGCTTCCAGAAAGGCAGCACCCACCTGGCCCTGGATGACATCCGCGAGTCCATTGCCGAGTTGCAGCATTACCGCAAGCACTTCATCAAGTTCTAACCGGCACGCCAGCGGCTGGCGAGATTGCTTTTGTGGCGAGGGAGCTTGCTCCCGCTGGCCTGCGAAGCAGGCCCCAACAGTTCTCCAGGAAGATTCGATTGTCTGGTTTGCGACTGCTGCGCCCGAAGCGTCGGACCGGCCGAGCGGGAGCAAGCTCCCTCGCCACAGAGGGCAGTTTGGACTTGGGGGCATGGTGTTCAGGCAGAAGACGGGGGCGCGCCCTCTTTTGGTGCCAGCCCAAACTGGCTAGACTGCGCGCCTTCCCGTATGGACCGCCACCATGTTGCTGATGCTTTATCTGATCGCCATCACCGCTGAAGCCATGACCGGTGCCTTGTCTGCCGGGCGGCGGGGCATGGACTGGTTTGGCGTGGTGCTGATCGCCTGTGTCACGGCGCTGGGTGGCGGCTCGGTGCGCGACGTGCTGCTCGGTCATTACCCGCTTACGTGGGTCAAGCATCCGGAATACCTGGTGCTGACCACCGCGGCGGCGATGTTGACGGTGTTTCTGGCGCGCTGGATGCGCCATCTGCGCTCATTGTTCCTGGTGCTCGCCGCCGTGGGCCTGGTGGCGTTCACGCTGATCGGTTGCATGACGGCCCTGGAAATGGGCCATGGCATGCTGGTGGCGTCGGTCAGCGGAGTGATCACCGGGGTGTTCGGTGGCATTCTGCGGGACATTTTCTGCAACGATATTCCGCTGATCTTCCGCCGCGAACTCTACGCCAGCGTCTCGTTTGCCGCGGCGTGGTGTTATCTGCTGTGTGTCTTCCTGCAATTGCCGAACGAGCAGGCGATCCTCATCACCTTGTTTGGCGGTTTCCTGCTGCGGCTCCTGGCAATTCGCTTTCACTGGGAAATGCCGAAGTTCGTCTACAACGACGAAGTCTGACGCGCGGCATGTTGGCGTAACGCCCATTCCACATGCTCGCGCACCAGCTCCGACGGATAGTCACGCCGCGCCTCCAGCGCTTGCAGCACGGGAATCGTTGACGGCGCGTTGCCCAGGCCCACCGCCAGATTGCGCAGCCAGCGCTCGTAACCGGCACGGCGCAGCGGTGAACCTTCGGTGCTGCTGAGAAATGTGTCTTCGTCCCACAGGAACAACTCGGCCAGCCCGGCATTGTCCAGGTTGTGCCGCGGCTTGAAATCGCTTTCTCCCGACGGACGGGCGAAGCGGTTCCACGGGCAGACAATCTGGCAATCGTCGCAGCCGAACACCCGGTTGCCGATCAGTGGCCGCAGCTCTTCGGGAATGGCGCTTTTCAGCTCGATGGTCAGGTAGGAAATGCAGCGGCGGGCATCGAGCACGTAGGGCCCGACGAAGGCATTTGTCGGACAGATGTCCAGGCACGCGGTGCATTTTCCGCAGTGTTCGGTGCCGTGGGGCGGGTCGATGGGCAGCGGCAAGTCGACGAACAGCTCGCTCAGGAAGAAATAACTGCCGGCCTTGCGGTTCAATACCAGGGTGTTTTTACCGATCCAGCCCAGGCCGGCCTGTTCGGCGATGGCTTTTTCCAGCACCGGTGCGCTGTCGACGAAGGCGCGATAGCCAAAGGGGCCGATGACCGCCTGGATTTTTTCCGCCAATTGCTGCACGCGTTTACGGATCAATTTGTGGTAATCGCGGCCCAACGCATAACGCGAGACGTAGGCTTTTTCCGGTTGGCCGAGCATCTGCGCCATCTGGGTGTCGCCCGGCAGGTAGTCCATGCGCAGGGACACCACGCGCAATGTGCCCGGCACCAATTCCTCGGGGTGCGAGCGTTTGCTGCCATGGGCGCCCATGTAGTCCATTTCGCCGTGGTAGCCGGCCTCGAGCCAGCGTTGCAGGTGTTGCTCATGCTCGGCCAGG
The DNA here is from genome assembly GCF_023701885.1 of Pseudomonas sp. CG7. Taxonomy (NCBI): domain Bacteria; kingdom Pseudomonadati; phylum Pseudomonadota; class Gammaproteobacteria; order Pseudomonadales; family Pseudomonadaceae; genus Pseudomonas; species Pseudomonas sp. CG7. Next base: position 71,023 of record NZ_JABAEE010000017.1, read on the forward strand.
TCCAGGCCGCTGATGCCGACCTGCTGGAAACCCAGCTCGCGGCCCCATTCCTTGATGGATTGGGCGAGGGCGGGGAGGTCTGTGGGAATGGCAGGCATGAGGCGAGAGAAACCAGAGCTGAGATGCGTATAATTCTGCCAGACATCGGAGCCCGAAGACGCATGCCGCACACTAAAGATGATTTTCCCGACGCGCTGTACAGCGCCGCGCAGGTCCGGGCCCTCGACGCACAACTGATCGCCGCGGGTACTGCTGGCGTCGAATTGATGCAGCGCGCTGCCCGTGCCACCTGGCGCGCGATCGTCCGCCGCTGGCCCGCCGCCCAGGAGCTGACCGTGCTGGCCGGCCAGGGCAACAATGCCGGCGATGGATACCTGGGCGCGACGCTGGCCCGGCGTGCCGGCTGGTCGGTGCGGGTGCTGACGGTGGGCGAGCCCCGGCGATTGCAGGGGGACGCTGCCAATGCCCACGCCGAGGCGGTGGCGGTGGGCGTGCCGATGGAACCGTGGTCGGATGAAGCCGAGTTGCGTGGCGTGCTGCTGGACGCGTTGCTTGGCACGGGCCTGAGTGGCGATGTACGTGAGCCGTATGTGCAGGCCATCGATACGATCAACGTCAGCGGCCTGCCGGTCGCGGCGGTGGATATCCCCTCGGGATTGTGTGCCGACACCGGCCGGGTGTTGGGTACGGCAGTGGCGGCCGACCTGACCGTGACCTTCATTGGCTTGAAGCTGGGGTTGTTCACGGGCGAAGCGGCGGACCGGGTGGGTGAGCTGGTATTCAATGACCTGCACGCCGATCCGGATATCGTTGAAGCGGCACCGGCCAATGCCCGACTGCTCCTACCTCGGAATCTGCCGCATCTGACACCTCGCGCCGCCACTTCCCACAAAGGCAAGTTCGGTCACGTGCTGTTGATCGGCGGCGACCGGGGCTTTGGTGGCGCCATCCAGATGAGCGCCGAAAGCGCGCTGCGCTGCGGGGCGGGCATGATTTCGATGGCGACCCGCAGCGAGCATGTGTCCGCCGCGCTGACGCGTTTGCCGGAAGTCATGGTGCAGGGCACCCATTCGGCGAACCAATTGGTGGGCTTGCTCCAGCAGGCCAGCGTGGTGGTGGTCGGACCGGGCCTTGGCCAGGCCGCCTGGGGACGCAGCCTGCTGTCGGCGGCGGCCAATGCGCCACTGCCGCAAGTGTGGGATGCCGATGCGCTGAACCTGCTGAGCGCCGGCGATGTCCGTCTGCCTGAACATTGCGTGATCACCCCGCATCCGGGCGAGGCGGCGCGGCTGCTGGAGATGTCCACCGCCCAGGTGCAGGCCGATCGTCCGGCGGCGGCCCATGCCTTGAGCCAGAAATACACCGCCACGGTGATTCTCAAGGGAGCCGGCAGCCTGGTCGCCAGCCCGGATGGTCGCCTGGCAGTCTGCAGCCAGGGCCATCCGGCCATGGCCACCGCCGGCCTGGGGGATGTGCTGGCTGGCGTGGTCGGGGCCTTGCTGGCCCAGGGCATGGAAAGCTTCGAGGCCGCGTGCCTGGCGGTCTGGCTGCATGCCAACGCCGGTGCCAAGGTCGGTCGCTCGGGCCGGGGATTGGCGGCGACCGATCTGATCCCGGCCATTCGTCAGTTGTTGGAGGAGCATTCACCGTGTCTGAAGTAACCCTGTACGTGGCGGACGAACAAGCCATGACACAATTTGGCGCCCGCATCGCGCAGATCACTGCCGGCCACGGCCTGATTTTTCTCGAAGGCGACCTTGGCGCGGGGAAAACCACCTTGTCCCGTGGCATCATCCGTGGCCTCGGGCACGTCGGCTCGGTCAAGAGCCCCACGTTCACCCTGGTCGAGCCCTATGAGATCGGCGACATTCGCGCCTTCCATTTCGACCTGTATCGACTGGTGGATCCTGAGGAGCTGGAATTCCTTGGCATTCGCGATTATTTCGAAGATGACGCCTTGTGTCTGATCGAATGGCCCCAGAAGGGTGCAGGCTTTTTGCCAAAGCCCGACCTGACCATTACCATTGGCGCGCAGAACGGCGGGCGTTCGCTGAAACTGACGCCGCAAGGCGTCCGTGGTGAGTCGTGGTGTGCCGCTTTGGCATTGGAAAACTAATTGATGATGGGGTTTGGTATGCGCTTTCGCGCGGTGGTTGCTGTCGTAGGACTGTTGCTTACGGCACTGGCCGTCGATGCTGTGGCCGAGACAAAGGTCAACAGCGTTCGCCTCTGGCGGGCGCCGGACAACACACGGCTGGTGTTCGACCTGACGGGGCCGGTGCAGCACAGCGTATTCACCCTGACCGCCCCGGATCGCCTGGTGATCGACATCAACGGTGCCTCCCTGGGCGCGCCATTGAACGTCGCTACCGCCAATACGCCGATTACCGCGATGCGCTCGGCCCAGCGTACGCCCACCGACCTGCGGGTGGTCATCGACCTGAAAAAAGCCGTGACCCCGAAAAGCTTCACCCTGGCCCCCAATGCCCAGTACGGCAACCGGCTGGTGGAGGACCTGTTCGACACCCCGGCCGATGCCGACCCACCGCCACCGCCGCCGACCAAGGTTGCCACGGTGCCCGCGGTGCCGGTGACCCCGACGGAGCCTGCGCTCAAGCTGCCACCGGCCCCGGCCGGCAAGCGTGACATCATCGTGGTGAGCGATGCCGGTCACGGCGGCGAGGACCCGGGGGCCTCGGGCTCGCGCGGGCAACGTGAAAAAGACGTGGTGCTGGCCATCGCCCGTGAATTGCAGCGCCAGGTCAACGGCATGAAAGGCTTCCGCGCCGAACTGACCCGCACCGGCGACTATTTCATTCCTTTGCGCGGTCGTACCGAGATCGCCCGCAAGAAGGGCGCCGACCTGTTCGTCTCCATTCACGCCGACGCCGCGCCTTCGAAAGCCGCGTTCGGGGCCTCGGTGTTTGCCCTGTCCGACCGTGGTGCCACGTCCGAGACCGCCCGTTGGTTGGCCGACAGCGAAAACCGTTCCGACCTGATCGGCGGTGCCGGCAACGTCAGCCTCGACGACAAGGACCGGATGCTTGCCGGTGTCTTGCTCGATTTGTCGATGACGGCCTCGTTGACCTCCAGCCTGAACGTCGGCCAGAAAGTCCTGAGCAACATCGGTCGTGTCACGCCGCTGCACAAGCAGCGCGTCGAACAGGCCGGGTTCATGGTGCTCAAGTCGCCGGACATCCCGTCGATCCTGGTGGAGACCGGCTTCATCTCTAATTCAAACGAAGCGTCCAAGCTGTCGTCCTCCAGCCACCAGCAGGCCCTGGCCCGCTCCATCAGCAGCGGTGTACGGCAGTTCTTCCAGCAGAACCCACCGCCGGGCACCTACATCGCCTGGCTGCGGGACTCCGGCAAGATCGCCCAGGGGCCACGGGACCACCGCGTCAACCCTGGCGAAACCCTGGCGATGATTGCCGTGCGCTACCAGGTGTCGCCCGCCACCTTGCGCAGCGCCAACAATCTCAAGAGCGATGAGCTCAAGATTGGCCAGACCCTGACCATTCCGGGCAACGAAGTGGCGGTCAAGCAATGAGTGACGAAGTGATCGGCAGCGCCGCCCGCATCGAACTGCTCAGCCCTCGGCTGGCGAACCAGATCGCCGCCGGGGAAGTGGTCGAGCGTCCGGCGTCGGTCATCAAGGAGTTGCTGGAAAACAGCCTCGACTCCGGGGCCAAGCGCATCGATGTGGATGTCGAGCAGGGTGGCGTCAAGCTGCTGCGGGTGCGCGATGACGGTGGGGGTATTTCCTCCGACGACCTGCCGCTGGCCCTGGCGCGTCACGCCACCAGCAAGATCCGTGACCTGGAAGACCTTGAGCGGGTCATGAGCCTGGGTTTCCGGGGTGAAGCGCTGGCGTCCATCAGTTCGGTGTCGCGCCTGACCCTCACCTCACGCACCCGCGACGCCGAGCAGGCCTGGCAGGTCGAGACCGAAGGCCGCGACATGGCCTCTCGCGTCCAGCCCGCGGCCCATCCGGTGGGTACCTCGGTGGAAGTGCGCGATTTGTTCTTCAACACCCCGGCACGGCGCAAGTTTCTCAAGGCCGAGAAAACTGAGTTCGATCACCTTCAAGAAGTCATCAAGCGCCTGGCCCTGGCGCGTTTTGACGTGGCGTTCCATTTGCGCCACAACGGCAAGACCATCCTCAGCCTGCACGAGGCCCGCGACGATGCCGCCCGAGCCCGGCGCGTGGGCGCGGTGTGCGGAGCGGGTTTCCTGGAACAGGCCTTGCCCATCGAGGTGGAGCGCAATGGCCTGCACCTGTGGGGTTGGGTCGGTTTGCCAACGTTCTCCCGCAGCCAGGCGGACTTGCAGTATTTCTACGTGAACGGCCGGGCGGTGCGCGACAAACTGGTGGCTCACGCGGTGCGCCAGGCCTATCGCGACGTGCTGTTCAATGGCCGGCATCCGACCTTCGTGCTGTTTTTTGAAGTCGATCCGGCGGTGGTGGACGTCAACGTGCACCCGACCAAGCATGAGGTGCGTTTCCGTGATGGGCGCATGGTCCACGATTTCCTCTACGGCACCTTGCACCGCGCCTTGGGCGACGTACGTCCGGAAGATCAACTGGCGGCGCCAGCTGCAGTGGCGGGCATGGTCCGGCCAACGGGGCTGGAGGCGGGCGAATTCGGGCCCCAGGGCGAAATGCGCCTGGCGGCCAACGCATTGCTGGAGCAACCCCAGCCTCAGCCGAGCTACAACACGGCCGGCAGCGGCGCTGGCAGCGGCTATCAGTATCAATACACCCCGCGCCCACAATCCAATGTGCCCGCAGCCGAGGCCCAGGCGGCCTATCGCGAGTTCTTCAAGCCCTTGCCGGAAGCCGGCGCGGCGGCGATGCCCGATGGCCAGGGCGATATTCCGCCGCTGGGCTACGCCCTGGCGCAACTCAAGGGCATCTATATCCTCTCGGAAAATGCCCAGGGCCTGGTCCTGGTGGACATGCACGCCGCCCATGAGCGGATCATGTACGAGCGCCTGAAAATTGCCATGGCCAGCGAAGGCCTGAGCGGCCAGCCGCTGTTGGTGCCCGAATCCCTGGCCGTCAGCCAGCGCGAAGCCGATTGCGCCGAAGAACATGTGGCCTGGTTCCAGCGCCTGGGCTTCGAATTGCAGCGCCTGGGCCCGGAAACCCTGGCGATCCGCCAGATCCCGGCGTTGTTGAAGCAGGCCGAGGCCAATCGCCTGGTCAGCGACGTACTGGCGGACTTGATGGAATACGGCACCAGCGACCGGATCCAGGCGCACCTGAACGAACTGCTCGGCACCATGGCCTGCCACGGCGCGATCCGCGCTAACCGGCGCCTGGCCCTGCCGGAAATGAACGGCCTGCTGCGGGACATGGAAAACACCGAACGCAGTGGTCAATGCAACCATGGCCGGCCGACCTGGACCCAATTGGGCCTGGACGACCTGGACAAACTGTTCCTGCGCGGTCGTTGATGAACCCGTTGCCACCCGCGATTTTCCTGATGGGCCCGACCGCTGCCGGCAAGACCGACCTGGCCATCGAGTTGACCAAGGTCCTGCCCTGCGAATTGATCAGCGTCGATTCGGCCTTGGTCTACCGGGGCATGGACATCGGCACCGCCAAGCCGTCGAAAGAACTGCTGGCCGAATTCCCCCACCGCCTGATCGACATCCTCGATCCGGCCGAGGCTTATTCGGCGGCCGATTTCCGCCGTGACGCGCTCCAGGCCATGGCCGAAATCACCGCGCGGGGCAAGATCCCCCTGCTGGTGGGCGGCACGATGCTGTATTACACGGCCTTGGTCGAGGGGCGGGCGGACATGCCCGCCGCCGATCCCGAGGTGCGCGCGCAGATCGAAGAGGAAGCCGCGCGCCTGGGCTGGCAAGCCTTGCATGAGCAATTGGCGGTCATCGACCCGGAATCGGCAGCGCGTATTCACCCCAATGACCCGCAGCGACTGAGTCGAGCCTTGGAGGTTTATCGGGTCAGCGGCCAGAGCATGACAGCCCTGCGCCAGCGACAAACTGCGCAAAGTACTGAAGCAGCCGCTTCGGGACTGCAACAATTGCCCTATACTGTCGCGAATCTGGCCATCGCTCCGGCGAACCGGCAAGTGCTGCATCGGCGAATTGAACAAAGATTCACATTAATGTTGGAACAGGGGTTCATAGACGAGGTCGTAGCCCTGCGTGAGCGAAGTGACCTGCATGCCGGGTTGCCGTCTATACGTGCGGTAGGTTATCGACAAGTCTGGGATTACCTGGACGGCAAGCTGACGTCAGCCGAGATGCAGGAGCGTGGGATCATTGCCACGCGCCAATTGGCGAAACGCCAGTTCACCTGGCTGCGCAGCTGGACTGACCTGCATTGGCTCGACAGTCTCGATTGCGACAATCTGCCACGCGCCTTGAAATACCTCGGGACCATCTCCATATTGAGCTGAGTCCTTGCAATTGCCGTCTATCCTTGGGGGTGTGACGGCCCAAGCCATCTGATTCCGATTTTTATTATTGATCCTTAAAGGAGTGCGGCACATGTCAAAAGGGCATTCGCTACAAGACCCTTACTTGAACACTTTACGTAAAGAGAAAGTTGGGGTGTCCATCTATCTGGTCAACGGGATCAAACTGCAAGGCACGATCGAGTCTTTCGACCAGTTCGTCATCCTTCTGAAAAACACCGTCAGCCAGATGGTCTACAAGCACGCGATCTCGACAGTGGTGCCCGTTCGTCCAATTCGTCTGCCTAGCGCAACCGAATCCGAAGGCGGTGACGCTGAACCGGGTAACGCCTGATAGGAGCCTCCTTTGTTCTTTGAGCGCCACGGTGGTGGTGAACGAGCCATTCTCGTTCACTTGGATGGACAGGACCCTGAGGCGCGCGAAGATCCGCAGGAGTTTCAGGAATTGGCACTTTCGGCCGGCGCCGAGACCGTCGCGTTTTTCAACGTGCCGCGTCATCGGCCAACCGCCAAGTTCCTGATCGGCAGTGGCAAGGTCGAGGAGTTGCGCGACCTGGTCAAGGCCGAGCAGGTCGATCTGGTGATTTTCAATCACATCCTCACGCCCAGTCAGGAACGTAACCTCGAACGTGTCTTCGAGTGTCGCGTGATCGACCGCACGGGGTTGATCCTCGATATCTTCGCCCAGCGCGCCCGAACCCATGAAGGCAAGCTCCAGGTCGAACTGGCCCAGCTTGAGCACATGAGTACGCGGCTGGTTCGCGGCTGGACTCACCTTGAGCGGCAGAAAGGCGGTATCGGCCTGCGCGGCCCGGGTGAAACCCAGCTGGAAACCGACCGACGCCTGTTGCGGGTTCGCCTGCGCCAGATCAAGGGGCGGCTGGAAAAGGTCCGCAGCCAGCGCGAGCAGTCGCGCCGCGGTCGCAAGCGCGCGGATATCCCGACGGTTTCACTGGTGGGTTATACCAACGCCGGCAAATCGACCCTGTTCAACAATGTCACCCAATCCGACGTCTACGCCGCCGACCAGTTGTTCGCCACGCTCGACCCGACCCTGCGCCGGCTCGACCTAGACGACCTCGGGCCGATCGTGCTGGCCGACACCGTGGGCTTCATCCGTCACCTGCCGCACAAGCTGGTCGAGGCTTTCCGAGCTACGCTCGAAGAGTCGAGCAACTCCGACCTGCTGTTGCACGTGATCGATGCCGCCGAGCCGGACCGGATGCTGCAGATCGAGCAGGTGATGGTGGTGCTGGGCGAGATCGGAGCCCAGGACTTGCCGATCCTCGAGGTATACAACAAACTCGATTTGCTCGAAGGCGTGGAGCCGCAGATCCAGCGCGATGCCGATGGCAAGCCGCAACGGGTCTGGCTGTCGGCCCGTGATGGCACCGGCCTGGACCTGCTCAAGCAGGCCGTGGCCGAGCTGTTGGGCAACGATCTGTTTGTCGGCACCCTGAAGTTGCCGCAACGTTTCGCCCGGCTTCGTGCGCAGTTTTTCGAGCTGGGGGCCGTGCAAAAAGAAGAACACGACGAAGAAGGTGTCTGCCTGCTGGCTGTTCGCCTGCCTCGGTCGGAGCTCAACCGGCTGGTCAGTCGCGAAGGGCTGCAACCGATGGAATTCATCGAGCAACACACATTGCAATAAAAGCCTGAGAAAGCGGTGTCAGGCATTCTGTAGCATTGGTCGGCGCGCCGTGGGTGCGTCTTTGCTTTATCAGATGGAGAGCGCTATGGCTTGGAATGAGCCGGGTGGCAACTCGAATAATCAGGATCCTTGGGGTGGCAAGCGTCGTAACAACGGCGACCGCAAGGGGCCGCCGGATCTCGACGAGGCCTTCCGAAAGCTGCAGGAAAGCCTGAACGGTTTGTTCGGTGGTGGTAAAAAACGCGGTGATGAGGGCGGTGGTCGCTCGGGCAAGGGCGGCGGTTTCGGCCTGCTCGGCATCGGCCTCGTCGTGCTGGCGGCTGTCTGGCTGTACAGCGCGGTCTATGTCGTGGACGAACAGGAGCAAGCCGTGGTGCTGCGCTTCGGCAAGTACTACGAGACGGTTGGCCCGGGCCTGAACATCTATTTCCCGCCGATCGACCAGAAGTACATGGAGAACGTCACGCGTGAGCGGGCGTACACCAAGCAGGGCCAGATGCTCACGGAAGACGAGAACATCGTCGAAGTGCCGCTGACCGTGCAATACAAGATCACCAACCTGCAGGACTTCGTGCTGAACGTCGACCAGCCGGAGATCAGCTTGCAGCACGCGACCGAAAGTGCCTTGCGCCATGTGGTGGGTTCCACCGCCATGGACCAGGTGCTGACCGAAGGTCGTGAGCTGATGGCGAGCGAAATCAAGGAGCGTCTGCAACGTTTCCTCGATACCTATCGCACCGGTATCACCGTCACCCAGGTCAACGTCCAGAGCGCAGCGGCACCGCGTGAGGTCCAGGAAGCCTTCGATGACGTGATCCGTGCCCGTGAAGACGAGCAACGTTCGCGCAACCAGGCCGAAACCTATGCCAACGGCGTCGTGCCGGAAGCCCGTGGCCAGGCCCAGCGCATCATCGAGGATGCCAACGGTTACCGCGATGAAGTGGTCTCCCGTGCCAAGGGTGAGGCCGATCGCTTCACCAAGCTGGTGGCCGAATATCGCAAGGCCCCTGAAGTGACCCGCCAGCGTCTGTACCTGGACACCATGCAGGAAGTCTTCAGCAACACCAGCAAGGTCCTCGTGACCGGCAACAAGAACGGCCAGAGCAATCTGCTGTACCTGCCGCTGGACAAGATGGTCGAGAGCGGTCGAAACACCAGTACGCCACCGGCCAGTTCGACGGCGGCCAGCAATGAGGCCAGCACCCGTGCGGCGGCGGACCTGCAACAACAGCAAGCACGTACCAGGGAGAGTCGCTGATGAGCAATAAATCGCTGATCGCCCTTATTGTCGGTGTCGTCGTGGCGATCGCTGCCTGGAACTGCTTCTACATCGTGGCTCAGACCGAGCGCGCGGTGTTGCTGCAATTCGGTCGCGTGGTCCAGGCTGATGTCCAGCCGGGGCTGCATGTGAAGGTGCCGTACGTCAACAAGGTGCGCAAGTTCGACGCTCGCCTGATGACGCTGGATGCGCCGACGCAACGCTTCCTGACACTGGAAAAGAAAGCCGTGATGGTGGACGCCTACGCCAAGTGGCGTGTGAAGGATGCCGAGCGCTTCTACACCGCGACCTCGGGCCTCAAGCAGATCGCCGATGAGCGTCTGTCCCGTCGCCTGGAATCGGGCCTGCGTGACCAGTTCGGTAAGCGCACGTTGCATGAAGTGGTGTCCGGCGAGCGTGATGCGCTCATGGCCGATATCACTCGTTCGCTGAATGCGATGGCGGAAAAAGAGCTGGGTATCGAAGTGGTCGATGTCCGGGTCAAGGCTATCGACCTGCCGAAGGAAGTGAACCGCAGCGTGTTCGAGCGGATGAGCACCGAGCGTGAGCGTGAAGCTCGCGAGCACCGTGCCAAAGGTAACGAGCTGGCCGAAGGCATCCGTGCCGACGCCGATCGCCAACGACGCGTGCTGCTGGCCGAAGCCTATCGTGAATCGGAAGAAGTCCGTGGTGATGGTGATGCCCAGGCCGCTTCGATCTACGCCAAGGCTTATGGTCAGGATCAGGAGTTCTACGCGTTCTACCGTAGCCTGCGTGCCTACCGTGAAAGCTTCGCGAACAAGTCCGACGTCCTGGTCCTGGACCCAAGCAGCGACTTCTTCCACTACCTGGAAAAGTCCAAGCCTTGATGCGGCGTTGACCTGAGATACTCCGCCCGGCGGCTAAAACGTCGGGCGGGGTGATCCTTTGGGAAAACGTGTGTATGATGCGGCAGCCGGGAAATTCCCGGCTTTTTTGCGTCTGCACGTTCGATTGCGGTTTATAGGTGCAGGCGTCGGGTTGAACGACTCGACAGGTTTTTCGAGGAAAGTGCCGGGCGAGGCCGATGATGGGCCATTCGTCACGTCGCTCTTGCGCGTTTTTTGCCCAAGCTGCGCGCCTGGCGCAGGCATTTTCTGCTTCACTCAAGGCCAGTCCGAAAGCTGGCCGCCCGGACCATAGGGGAATGGCGTAATGGCAACGGTAGACCGCTGGCTGCTGCCAGATGGCATCGAAGAAGTACTGCCACCGGAAGCTGCGCGTATCGAAGTAGCGCGTCGGCAGGTGTTGGATCTGTTCCAGAGCTGGGGTTACGAGTTCGTCGTCACCCCGCATATCGAGTACCTGGAATCCCTGCTCACCGGCGCGGGCCAGGACCTGGACCTGCGCACCTTCAAGGTAATCGATCCGCAGTCGGGCCGGCAGATGGGCTTTCGTGCCGACATCACGCCGCAAGTGGCGCGCATCGACGCCCACACCCTGCGCCGCGAGGGCCCGAGCCGCCTGTGCTACGCCGGCAGCGTGCTACATGCCCAACCGCGCGCCTTGTCTTCTTCGCGCAGCCCGATCCAATTGGGCGCCGAGTTGTATGGCGATGCCAGCCCGAGCAGCGACGTGGAAGTCATCAGCCTGATGCTGGCCATGCTGCAACTGGCTGACGTGCCGGATGTCCACATGGACCTGGGGCATGTCGGCATCTATCGCGGCCTGGCCCGTGCGGCCGGTTTGTCCGGCGAAGTTGAACAACAGCTGTTCGATGCCCTGCAGCGCAAGGCCATCGACGAAGTCGTCAGCCTGACCGAGGGCCTGCCGGCCGATCTGTCGGGCATGCTGCGGGCGCTGGTGGACCTGTGCGGCGGGCGTGAAGTATTGGTCGCGGCCCGTGAACGCTTGGCCCATGCGCCGGCGCCGGTGTTGGCCGCGCTGGACGACTTGCTGGCGATTGCCGAGCGTCTGTCGGTGCGCTTCCCCGAGTTGCCGCTGTATTTCGACCTGGGCGAGTTGCGCGGTTATCACTACCACACCGGTGTCGTGTTTGCGGTGTTCGTACCAGGCGTGGGTCAGTCCATCGCCCAGGGCGGCCGTTATGACGACATCGGCGCTGACTTCGGTCGTGCCCGTCCGGCGACCGGTTTCTCCACCGATTTGAAAACCCTGGTGACCCTGGGGCGTGCTGAAGTCGAGCTACCGTCTGGCGGTATCTGGATGCCTGACAGTACGGATGCGGCACTCTGGCAGGCGGTCTGCCAGTTGCGCAGTGAGGGTCAGCGCGTTGTCCAGGCTTTGCCAGGGCAACCTTTGGCCGCCGCCCGTGAAGCGGACTGCGACCGGCAATTGATTCAGCAGAACGGGCTTTGGCAAGTATTGCCGCTGGCTTCTTGAGTTTTCCCGCCGGCCGAAGCCGGCACCAAGTTTGCGCGAATGAGGACAAGTGTTATGGGTAAGAATGTCGTAGTCCTGGGCACCCAGTGGGGTGATGAGGGCAAAGGCAAGATCGTTGATCTGCTGACCGAACATGCTGCCGCCGTAGTGCGCTACCAGGGAGGCCACAACGCAGGTCACACCTTGGTGATCGACGGTGAAAAAACCGTCCTGCACCTGATTCCGTCGGGCGTGCTGCGCGAAGGTGTCCAGTGCCTGATCGGCAACGGTGTGGTGGTTGCGCCCGACGCCTTGCTGCGGGAAATCATCAAGCTGGAAGAAAAAGGCGTACCGGTGCGCGAGCGCTTGCGTATAAGCCCGTCCTGCCCGCTGATCCTGTCCTACCACGTTGCGCTGGACCAGGCCCGTGAAAAGGCCCGTGGCGAGCTGAAGATCGGCACCACCGGTCGCGGCATCGGCCCGGCCTACGAAGACAAGGTGGCCCGTCGTGGCCTGCGCATCGGTGACCTGTTCCACCGTGAGCGTTTCGCCGCCAAGCTGGGTGAGTTGCTGGACTACCACAACTTCGTCCTGGTCAATTACTACAAAGAGCCGGCCATCGACTTCCAGAAAACCCTGGATGAGTGCATGGAATACGCCGAGCTGCTCAAGCCGATGATGCTCGACGTCACCGCCGAGCTGCACGAGCTGCGTCGCGCCGGCAAGGACATCATGTTCGAAGGTGCCCAGGGTTCGCTGCTGGACATCGACCACGGTACCTACCCGTACGTCACCAGCTCCAACACCACTGCCGGCGGCATCGCCACCGGTTCGGGTTTCGGCCCGATGTACCTGGACTACATCCTGGGCATCACCAAGGCCTACACCCCGCGTGTCGGTTCAGGTCCATTCCCGACTGAGCTGTTCGACGACGTCGGTGCCTTCCTGGCCAAGCGTGGCCACGAGTTCGGTGCCACCACCGGCCGTGCCCGTCGTTGCGGCTGGTTCGATGCCGTCATCCTGCGTCGTGCCATCGACGTCAACAGCATCTCGGGCCTGTGCCTGACCAAGCTGGACGTGCTGGACGGCCTGGAAACCATCAACATCTGCGTGGGCTACAAGAACCAGGACGGCGCTGTCATCGACGCCCCGACCGATGCCGACAGCTACATCGGCCTGGAGCCGGTGTACGAGCAGATGCCGGGCTGGACCGAATCGACCGTGGGCGCCAAGACCCTGGAAGAGCTGCCGGTGGCCGCGCGCAACTACATCAAGCGCGTCGAAGAGTTGGTCGGTGCGCCGATCGACATTATTTCGACGGGGCCGGACCGCAACGAAACCATCGTTCTGCGTCATCCGTTTGCCTGATAAGTCGTTGATGCAAAACACAAAGGGCCCTCATTAGGGCCCTTTGTCGTTTCTGCCTGCCGGGCGGCACGACACTTGCTATGCAACTCCATTAAGGCACCGCTTTTCCGAGTGCCATCAAATTAATGGCGTTTGGTAGAGGGATTTCACGTGTCGGCCGTTCTCTCACTGTTACAAAGCCGTTTATTGCGGCCTGTGTTCGTTACCCTGGGTATCGCCCTTTTGGTGCAGGTGCTGGTGGCCGTTGCGCTGACCCGAAGCACCGTCACGGCACTGGAAGCCGACCTCGGTGCGCGGCTGGGGGCGGACAGCCAGAAGCTCTCCACCGAGCTGGAGCAGGCCGGGCGCGAAGTCACGTCGAGCCTGGACAGCCTGTCCGCCAATACCCGCCAGCGACTGAACGCCGGGCTGTCCGCTCGCCTGAAGGACGAGCAGGCGCAGTTGCGTGGGACGTTGGAGAAGGACTTGAGGGATTCCGCCAATGATATGGCGCAACTCCTGGCGTCCGTTGCGCCGCGCGCCATGTGGGATAACGACGTGCCCACCCTCTCTGAGTTCGCCCGTCGGGCCCAGCGCAATCCCAACGTGCTGTTCGTCATTTATGACGACGCCAATGGTGAGCACTTGACCCGCTACCTGAACCGGGAAAACCCGATCAACAAGGCGCTGCTGGAGAAGGGCAAAGGCGAGCGGGCGTTGGACAAAGTGCTGGACGCGGCGAAGAACGATCCGTCTGTGTATTACCTGGAAGCCTCGATCAACCCCAACGGCGTAGAGATCGGCAAGGTCTTGATGGGGGTTTCCACGGCTTCCGTTGAAACCGACCTGAAGGCGTTGGACCAGCGCTTCTCGGCCTTGATCGCCAGCAGCGACCAATTGGTCGGCGACAGTCTCAAGGGCGCGGCGGCTGACAGCGCCACCGCCATGCGCGGTCGCTTGGAGTCGGCCCAGGCCACGGCCACGCAGATGCAAACCAATACCGCCTCCACTGTCCAGGAGGCCGCAGGCACTTTGCGCTGGCGCATCGGCCTGGGCTGGGCGCTGGTGGGCTTCGGCGTGCGGGCGCTGCTGGCTGTGGTGCTGGGGCGTCGAGTGGTCAATCGCTTGAAGCTGCTGATCGCCGCCATGAACGACCGGGCGGCGGGCGAGGGTGACCTGACCAAGCGTGTGCAAATCAACAGCAAGGACGAAATCGGCGACATGGCCTCGGCGGTCAATCGCTTTGTGGTTAAGTTGCAGCCCATCGTGCGCGAGGCGGGCGATGTGGCCCAGCGTACCGGTGTGGAAATCGGCGCGATGACCTTGCGCAACTCCGGCGCCGACGCGGCGGCTGGGATGCAGCGCGATGAAGTGGCCGAGAGCCTGCGTGCGCTGTCGCAAATGGCTGACGAAGCTCAATCGGAAAGTCAGGCAATGCAGGCGGCGCTGCAACAAGTGGTGGAAATCCGTCAGGCCACCGATGAAAACACCCGGACTTCGGCCAAGGTGGGCGGCTTGATCGAGGCGCTGGCCGGCCAAGTGGACACCGGGGCGAAAGTGATCGAGCGGCTGGCGCAGCAGAGCGAACAGATTGAAGTGGTGCTGACGGTGATTCATGGCATTGCCGAGCAGACCTACTTGCTGGCCTTGAACGCAGCCATCGAGGCGGCGCGGGCCGGGGAAACCGGACGCGGCTTTGCGGTGGTAGCGGACGAGGTGCGGGCGTTGGCGAGCAAGACCCAGAGCTCGACGGGCGATATCCAGGCGCACATCGTGGCCTTGCAGCAAGGCGCTCGCGAGGCGGTGGCCGCCATTGGCCAGGCCGGGCGTCAGGCCAGCGAAGGTTTGTTGGTGTTGCGTGACAGCGCGCGGCTGCAGCAGTCGGTGCAGGCGTCCGTCGAGCAGGTGCATGCGGCCATCGGTTTGGCGACCCAGGCGGCGGCTCATCAGGCCCAGGGCGCGCAAGCGGTGCGTGGGCGGGTGGAGACGATCCATGCCCAGGCTGAAAAAGCGGCCCAGGCCGTGGTCGAGACCACCGCCAGCGGTAAGGTGCTGGACAGCCTGGCGGCGCAGTTGAAGGCGAGCCTGGGGCAGTTCAGGGCTTGATGGGCTGATCAGGCTGGCCCCTTCGCGAGCCAGCCCGCTCCCACAGTTGATGGTGTACTCATGAAGTACTCAATCTCCTGTGGGAGCGGGCTTGCTCGCGAAGGCGGCTTTAGTGGCTCGGATACATTCGAGTCGTCAGCCAATAATCTGGCAGCCCCAGAAACGCAAAAACCCGCTTTCGCGGGTTTCTGTGAGTTTCAAGATCATGATCTTGAAGCTTGAATTGGTGCCCAGAAGAAGACTCGAACTTCCACGACCTTGCGGTCACCAGCACCTGAAGCTGGCGTGTCTACCAATTTCACCATCTGGGCAGCATCTTCAGCGTTGCCGCTGTTGATGTCGCGCACTATACGGAGCGCGTTTTGATCTGTAAACCCCTGTTTTTGTTTTAGTAATTGCCAAGCGCAAATCCTAGGGGCAGAAATGCAAAAACCCGCTTTCGCGGGTTTTTGTTGAGCTTGCAAGTCATTGACCTGCTGCTCGAAATTGGTGCCCAGAAGAAGACTCGAACTTCCACGACCTTGCGGTCACCAGCACCTGAAGCTGGCGTGTCTACCAATTTCACCATCTGGGCAGTATCAGCAACGTGTGTACGTCGTCGATGGCGCGCACTATACGGAGCGTGTTTTTAACTGTAAACCCCTGGCGAGAAAAAAACCGCTAAATTTCACGAGCGGTGCTTCCCGGGGTGCCAAAGGGCTGGCCAAATGACGCTGGAAACGCTATCGAATGCTTGAAATTTCCCGTTTCATTAAGCCTATGCCAAACTAACCCGCATATAGACAAGGTGAAAACTCTCTAATGGCCGATTGGCAGTCCCTCGATCCCGAGGCCGCTCGTGAAGCGGAAAAATATGAAAACCCTATTCCTAGCCGTGAACTGATCCTGGCGCATCTCGCCGATCGGGGTTCGCCTGCTAGCCGCGAGCAGTTGGTCGAAGAGTTCGGTCTGACCACCGAAGACCAGCTCGAAGCCCTGCGCCGCCGTCTGCGCGCCATGGAGCGCGACGCTCAACTGATCTACACCCGGCGCGGCACCTATGCGCCGGTGGACAAGCTCGACCTGATCCTCGGCCGCATCGCCGGTCACCGTGACGGCTTCGGCTTTTTGATCCCAGACGATGGCAGCGACGACCTGTTCATGAGCCCGGCGCAAATGCGCCTGGTGTTCGACGGTGACCGGGCCCTGGCCCGCGTGTCCGGCCTGGACCGCCGCGGTCGCCGTGAAGGCGTGATCGTCGAAGTGGTGTCCCGCGCCCATGAAAGTATCGTTGGCCGTTACTTCGAAGAAGGCGGCATCGGTTTCGTTGTGCCGGATAACCCGAAGGTCCAGCAGGAAGTGCTGATTACCCCGGGCCGTAATGGCGCCGCGAAGGTGGGTCAGTTCGTCGAGGTGAAAATCACCCACTGGCCCACTGCGCGCTTCCAGCCCCAGGGCGATATCGTTGAAGTGGTCGGCAACTACATGGCGCCGGGCATGGAGATCGACGTTGCGCTGCGCACCTACGACATTCCTCACGTCTGGCCCGACGCTGTGCTCAAGGAAGCCGCCAAGCTCAAGCCGGAAGTCGAAGAGAAAGATAAAGAAAAACGCATCGACTTGCGCCATCTGCCGTTCGTCACCATCGACGGCGAAGATGCCCGCGACTTCGACGATGCGGTGTACTGCGAAGCCAAGCCCGGCAAGCTGCGCCTGTTCTCCGGCGGCTGGAAGTTGTTCGTCGCGATTGACGATGTGTCCAGCTACGTGAAGATCGGTTCGGCCCTGGATAACGAAGCCCAGGTGCGCGGCAACTCCGTGTATTTCCCTGAGCGCGTGATCCCGATGCTGCCTGAGCAGCTGTCCAACGGCCTGTGCTCGCTGAACCCGAAAGTCGACCGTTTGGCCATGGTGTGCGAGATGACCATCTCCAAAACCGGCGAAATGACCGACTACCAGTTCTACGAAGCGGTGATTCACTCCCAGGCGCGCCTGACCTACAACAAGGTCAGCACCATCCTGGAAACGCCGAAGACCAGTGAAGCCAAGGCCCTGCGTACCGAATACGCTGGCGTGGTGCCGCACCTCAAGCAACTGTACGCGCTGTACAAGGTGTTGCTGGGTGCCCGTCACGTGCGTGGCGCGATCGATTTCGAGACCCAGGAAACCCGGATTGTCTTCGGTTCCGAGCGCAAGATCGCCGCGATCACCCCGACCACCCGTAACGATGCGCACAAGCTGATCGAAGAGTGCATGCTGGCGGCCAACGTGGCCACCGCCGAATTCCTCAAGAAGCATGAGATTCCGGCGTTGTACCGCGTGCACGACGGCCCGCCGCCGGAGCGCCTGGAAAAATTGCGCGCCTTCCTCGGCGAGCTCGGCCTGTCCCTGCACAAAGGCAAGGACGGTCCGACGCCGAAGGACTACCAGGCACTGCTGGCCAGCATCAAGGACCGTCCGGATTACCATGTGATCCAGACCGTGATGCTGCGCTCCCTGAGCCAGGCGGTGTACAGCGCCGACAACCAGGGCCACTTCGGTCTGAATTACGAGGCATACACCCACTTCACCTCGCCGATCCGCCGTTATCCGGACTTGCTCACGCACCGCGCGATCCGCAGCGTGATCCATTCCAAGCAGAACACCCCGCACGTCAAGCGCGCCGGTGCCATGACCATTCCGAAGGCACGGATCTATCCGTACGACGAAGCGGCCCTGGAACAGTTGGGCGAGCAGTGCTCCATGAGCGAACGCCGTGCCGACGAAGCGACCCGCGACGTGGTGAACTGGCTCAAGTGCGAGTTCATGAAAGATCGCGTGGGCGAGTCGTTCCCTGGCGTGATCACGGCTGTGACCGGCTTTGGTCTGTTCGTCGAGCTGACCGATATCTATGTCGAGGGCCTGGTGCACGTCACCGCCTTGCCGGGTGATTACTACCACTTTGATCCTGTGCATCACCGCCTGGCGGGCGAGCGCACCGGTCGCAGCTTCCGCCTGGGCGACACCGTGGAAGTGCAGGTCATGCGCGTCGATCTCGATGAGCGCAAGATCGACTTCGGCATGTCCGACAAGCCGGCCGAAGCACCGACTGGCCGTAAAAAGCGCGGCAGCGAGACCGCCGCGCCTGCGACCAAAGGCAGAGGTAAAGGTGCTCCTGCAAAAACCGCAGAGCCTGAGCCAGCCAAGGCCGGTCGCCGTTCGTCTGCCAAGGACAAGGCTCCCGAAGCCTACCGCCCCAGCGACGCAGCGGCGAAAAACGCCGAGCTGCGCAAGAGTCGCGAGTTGAAGCAGCAGTTGCTCAACGAAGCCAAAAGCGGAGGTAAAGCGGCGTCTGGGGGAAAGGCCCACGGGGCGGAAAAGTCGTCGAGCAAGCCAAGCAAACACCGTAAAGGCCCGCCAAAAGCGGGCTCGGCCCCCGCGAAAAGCGGCGGGTCGCGCAAACCTAAGGCCAAGTCATGAGTCTGGAAAAAATCTACGGCGTGCACGCCGTAGAAGCCCTGCTGCGTCACCACCCCAAGCGTGTCAAGCAAGTGTGGTTGGCGGAAGGTCGCAGCGAGCCGCGTGTGCAAGCACTGGTCGAACTGGCTACCCAAAACAAGGTTGCCATCGGTCAGGCCGAGCGTCGTGAAAGGGCCGCGTGGGTCGAGGGCGTTCACCCGGGCGTGGGTGCGGACGTCAGTCCGAGCCAGGTCTGGGGCGAAGCCATGCTCGACGAGCTGCTCGACCGTACCGAAGGCGCGCCGCTGTTGCTGGTGCTGGACGGCGTGACTGATCCCCACCACCTCGGCGCCTGCCTGCGTTCGGCGGATGCCGCCGGAGCATTGGCGGGCATCGTGCCCAAGGACAAGTCGGCGACGTTGACGCCGGTGGTGCGGAAAGTCGCTTGCGGCGCGGCGGAAGTGATTCCGTTGGTGGCGGTGACCAACCTGGCGCGCACCCTGGAAAAACTCCAGCAGCGCGGCCTGTGGGTCGTCGGTACGGCGGGCGAGGCCGAGGTCAGCATCTATGACCAGGACCTGCCGGGCCCGACGATCCTGATCATGGGCGCCGAAGGCAAGGGCATGCGCCGCCTGACCCGCGAGCATTGCGACTATCTGGTCAAGCTGCCGATGGCCGGCAGCGTCAGCAGCCTCAACGTCTCGGTGGCCACCGGCGTGTGCCTGTTCGAGGCGCTGCGCCAGCGTAGCGTCAAGGCTGCCGCCAAAAAGCCTTGATCCAGGCGTAAATCAATTGTGGGAGCGGGCTTGCTCGCGAAAGCGGAGTGTCATTCGGCAAATCTGTTGAATGTCGGACCGCTTTCGCGAGCAAGCCCGCTCCCACATTGTTTTGTGTTGAGGTGGAAATCAGCGGTTGTTCAAATAATCGCCAATTGCCTTGCGCCGCCTTCGCCCCTTCTCTACAATTGCCCCCCTTGCTGTGATGGCAGGCACTTATGTGTCTAGCGTCCTCAAGTCCATAAGTGTCATTCACTCCTTGTCTGACCGTTTTTGAGCGGCAGGCTACAACCCGTAAGGAGCATTCATGCGTCATTACGAAATCATCTTTTTGGTGCACCCGGATCAAAGCGAGCAAGTCGGCGGCATGGTTGAGCGTTACACCAAGCTGATCGAAGAAGACGGCGGCAAAATCCACCGTCTGGAAGATTGGGGCCGTCGTCAACTGGCCTACGCAATCAACAATGTTCACAAGGCTCACTACGTGATGCTGAACGTTGAGTGCACTGGCAAGGCCCTGGCCGAGCTGGAAGACAACTTCCGCTACAACGATGCAGTGATCCGTAACCTGGTCATCCGTCGCGAAGAAGCCGTTACTGGCCAATCCGAGATGCTCAAGGCTGAAGAAAACCGCAGTGAGCGCCGTGAGCGTCGCGACCGTCCTGAGCACTCTGACAGCGCCGATGGCGATGACAGCGATAGCGACAGCGACAACAGCGATAACGCTGACGAGTAATCCACGGACCTTTTAAGGAGCCAATCACATGGCACGTTTCTTCCGTCGTCGTAAATTCTGCCGCTTCACCGCTGAAGACGTGAAAGAGATCGATTACAAAGATCTCAACACTCTGAAAGCCTACGTATCCGAGACCGGCAAAATCGTTCCAAGCCGTATCACCGGTACCAAAGCTCGTTATCAGCGTCAGCTGGCCACCGCTATCAAGCGCGCCCGCTTCCTGGCCCTGCTGGCCTACACCGACAGCCACGGCCGCTGAGACCAGGCAGTCGACGAGTAGTAAGGGATTGAATGCATGCGCGCCTTAGCTGAGTTCATCATGCGCGGTCGTATGCAGGCCACTCTGGTAGTGGCTGGATGCGCGGCATTGCCGTTGTTGTATTGGTTGGGTGCTGCCGCCGGGAGTCTTGTACTCCTGCGGCGCGGATTGAGGGACGCCTTGGGCGTTCTTGCTCTGGGACTGCTGCCGGCCTTGCTCTGGTGGCTGTATTCCGCGGACCCGCGTGCAGTCATGGTACTGCTGGGGACTTCGGCGCTGGCGTTGGTGTTGCGCGCTAGCGAATCCTGGAACCGCGTGCTGCTGGTCAGCATAGCGATAGGCGTGGTGTTTTCAGTGGTGCTCGGGGTGGCTTTCGCACCCCAGATCGAGATGCTGTCGCAGGCTTTGATAAAAATCCTGCCCGAGGCGCTCGGTGATCTCTACCAGCAGATGTCGGTAGAAGAGCAGGCGCGTTTCGCGTCCCTGATCGCCCCCGTCCTGACCGGACTGATTGCGGCCTTGTTGCAAATCGTCAGTGTGCTGAGCCTGATTATCGGGCGCTACTGGCAGGCGTTGTTGTACAACCCGGGTGGTTTTGGTCGCGAGTTTCGCGCCATCCGTTTCCCGCTTGGGCTGGCGATGTTGCTGTTGGCGGGCATGCTTCTGGGGCCGAACTTCGGTCCGCAGATGGCGATGCTCACGCCGTTGTGCAGTGTACCGCTGGTCTTTGCCGCCCTGGCCCTGATTCACGGGCTGGTGGCGCAAAAGCGACTGGCCAGGTTCTGGCTGGTGGGGTTGTACGTCACGTTGTTGCTGTTCATGCAACTGATCTATCCGTTGCTGGTGGTCTTGGCCATCGTCGACAGCCTGATTGATTTTCGCGGTCGTATGGCGCCGAAAGACGCCGACAACGCGAACGGTGAAGGTTAAAAGTTAGAGGATTTTCACATGCAACTGATCCTTCTGGAAAAAATCGCCAACCTGGGCAACCTGGGCGATAAAGTAAACGTTAAGGCCGGCTACGGTCGTAACTACCTGCTGCCTTTCGGCAAAGCCACCGCTGCGACCGCTGCCAACCTGGCTGCGTTCGAAGAGCGTCGCGCTGAGCTGGAAAAAGCCGCCGCAGACCGTAAAGCATCGGCTGAAAGCCGTGCTGCCCAACTGGCCGAGCTGGAAGTGACCATCACTGCCACCGCTGGCGACGAAGGCAAGCTGTTCGGTTCGATCGGTACTCACGACATCGCTGACGCACTGACCGCCTCCGGCGTTGAAGTTGCGAAAAGCGAAGTTCGTCTGCCGAACGGCACCATCCGCAACGTAGGTGAATTCGACGTAGCCGTGCACCTGCACGCCGAAGTTGAAGCCACCGTACGCGTTGTCGTGGTAGCAGCCTAAGCAACACCTGTCGGCTGGCACCCTCGGGTGCTTGCCGGTAACATCGGGCACGATCCTGTTTACAGGTCGTGCCCTTTGTCTTTCTGCAATTCCTGATTTTCATAACCAGACGTGGCCATGAACGAAATCACCGCCCCCGAGCAATACGATCTGCAAACCGCTGCCCTGAAGGTGCCTCCGCATTCCATCGAGGCCGAACAGGCCGTGCTGGGCGGCCTGATGTTGGATAACAACGCCTGGGAACGTGTGCTCGATCAAGTCTCCGATGGCGATTTCTACCGGCATGACCACCGCCTGATTTTCCGTCCGATCGCCCGTCTGGCCGATCAGAACATGCCGATCGACGTCGTGACCCTGGCCGAGCAATTGGACAAGGAAGGGCAGACGTCCCAGGTCGGCGGCCTGGGTTACCTGGGTGAACTGGCGAAAAACACGCCGTCGGTCGCCAACATCAAGGCTTATGCCCAGATCGTGCGCGAGCGGGCGACCTTGCGCCAGTTGATCGGCATCAGCACCGAGATCGCCGACAGCGCCTTCAACCCGGAAGGCCGCACCGCCGCCGAGATCCTTGACGAAGCCGAGCGGCAGATCTTCCAGATCGCCGAGGCCCGGCCGAAAACCGGCGGCCCGGTGAGCGTCAACGACCTGCTGACCAAGGCCATCGACCGCATCGACACCTTGTTCAACACCGACAACGCCATCACCGGCCTGTCCACCGGCTACACCGACCTCGACGAGAAGACCAGCGGCCTGCAACCGTCCGACCTGATCATCGTCGCCGGCCGGCCGTCCATGGGTAAGACCACCTTTGCGATGCACCTGGTGGAAAACGCCGTGCTGCGCAGCGACAAGGCCGTCCTGGTTTACTCCCTCGAGATGCCAGGCGAATCGCTGATCATGCGTATGCTCTCGTCCCTGGGGCGTATCGACCAGACCAAGGTCCGTTCCGGCCAACTGGAAGACGACGACTGGCCACGCCTCACCTCGGCGGTCAACCTGCTCAACGACCGCAAGCTGTTCATCGATGATACGGCGGGCATCAGCCCGTCGGAAATGCGTGCCCGGACCCGGCGCCTGGTGCGTGAGCACGGCGACATTGCGCTGATCATGATCGACTACCTGCAGTTGATGCAGATCCCCGGTTCCAGCGGTGACAACCGGACCAACGAGATTTCCGAGATCTCCCGTTCCCTCAAGGCCCTGGCCAAGGAATTCAACTGCCCGGTGGTGGCCCTGTCCCAGTTGAACCGTTCCCTGGAACAGCGTCCCAACAAACGTCCGGTGAACTCCGACTTGCGGGAATCCGGAGCGATCGAGCAGGACGCCGACGTGATCATGTTCGTCTACCGGGACGAGGTGTATCACCCCGAGACCGAACACAAGGGCATCGCCGAAATCATCATCGGCAAGCAGCGGAACGGCCCGATCGGCTTTATCCGCCTGGCGTTCATCGGCAAATACACGCGTTTCGAAAACCTGGCGCCGGGTAGCTACAATTTTGATGATGACGAATAACCTGTTCGGCATTTCATGAGGCTAACCCCTTTCCCAAAAGGGTGTGCTTCTCCTGTGGGAGCGAGCTTGCTCGCGATAGCGGTGTAACTGTCGGCACATGCATTGAATGGGCTGGCCCCTTCGCGAGCAAGCTCGCTCCCACATTGGGTTTGCAGTGCGCCACTAATTTCCGACCATAGCCGTCGGAATTGATCAAATTTTGTGCTATATTCCGCGCCCGCGATTTTTCATCCTTTATACCGGTCATCGACATGCAAGCAGCCAAGCCGTTATTTGACTATCCCAAGTACTGGGCCGAATGTTTCGGCCCGGCGCCGTTCCTGCCCATGAGCAGGGAGGAGATGGATCAGCTCGGCTGGGATTCGTGCGACATCATCATCGTGACCGGTGATGCCTACGTCGATCACCCGTCGTTCGGCATGGCGATCATTGGCCGTCTGCTGGAAGCCCAGGGCTTCCGTGTCGGGATCATTGCCCAGCCAAACTGGCAGTCCAAAGACGACTTCATGAAGCTTGGCGAGCCCAACCTGTTTTTCGGTGTCGCGGCCGGCAACATGGACTCGATGATCAACCGCTACACCGCCGACAAGAAAATCCGCTCCGACGACGCCTACACCCCGGGTGGTTTGGCGGGCAAGCGGCCGGACCGTGCGAGCCTGGTCTACAGCCAGCGCTGCAAGGAAGCCTACAAGCATGTACCGATCGTGCTCGGCGGCATCGAAGCGTCCCTGCGCCGCATCGCTCACTACGATTACTGGCAGGACCGGGTGCGCAACTCGATCCTGATCGACGCCTGCGCCGACATCCTGCTCTACGGTAACGCCGAGCGGGCGATTGTCGAAGTCGCCCAGCGCCTGTCCTATGGCCACAAGATCGAAGACATCACCGATGTGCGCGGCACTGCGTTTATCCGTCGTGACACGCCGCAAGGCTGGTACGAAGTCGACTCCACGCGCATCGACCGCCCGGGCAAGATCGACAAGATCATCAACCCGTACGTGAATACCCAGGACACCGCAGCCTGCGCCATCGAGCAAGAGAAGGGTCCGGTTGAAGACCCGAGCGAAGCCAAGGTCGTGCAGATCCTGGCGAGCCCGAAAATGACCCGCGACAAGACCGTGATTCGCCTGCCATCGGTGGAAAAGGTCCGTGGCGACGCGGTGCTCTACGCCCACGCCAACCGCGTGCTGCACCTGGAAACCAACCCGGGCAACGCCCGTGCGCTGGTGCAGAAGCACGGCGAAGTCGATGTCTGGTTCAACCCGCCGCCCATTCCGATGACCACTGAAGAAATGGACTACGTGTTTGGCATGCCTTACGCACGTGTTCCCCATCCGGCGTACGGC